>JBKJWE010000281.1:0-5966 GCA_046717045.1 Nitrospiraceae bacterium
CGTCTATCGCAAAGAAGTCGAACGTAATAATAAGGTCTGCCCGAAGTGCGACTACCATTTTCCGATTTCCGTCATGGAGCGGATTGCACTCCTGGTCGACTTCGGCACGTTCAAAGAGTGGGACGCGGAACTCGGTCCCCAGGACCCGCTGATCTTTCAGGACACGAAGTCCTATAAGGATCGGGTGAAGGCGCAGCAGGAGAAAACCGGCCGCAAAGATGCCATGGTGATCGGCGAGGGGATGCTAAACGGCCGGCGCGTCGCTCTCTGTGTCTTCGACTTCAGCTTCATGGGCGGCAGCATGGGCTCCGTCGTCGGAGAGAAGATTTGCCGGGCGATCGATCGGGCGATTGAGTTCAAGTTGCCGGTGATTTTAGTCACGGCGTCGGGAGGCGCCCGGATGCAAGAGGGCATTCTCTCGCTGATGCAGATGGCGAAAACGTCTGCGTCGGTGGCCAAACTGGGCGAGGCGAAGCTGCCGTTTATCTGTCTCTTGGCCGATCCGACATTCGGCGGCGTGACGGCCAGTGTGGCCATGCTGGGCGATGTCATCATCGCCGAACCGAAGGCCTTGATCGGCTTTGCCGGCCCGCGTGTGATCGAGCAGACCATCAAACAGCAGCTCCCGGATCAATTCCAGCGCGCCGAGTTCTTGCTGGAACACGGCATGATCGACATGATCGTCGAACGCAAGCAGCTCAAAGAAACATTGAGCACCCTCGTCACGCACTTCTAGCTCTTCGACCTGCCCGGCCACACCATGACGTATGCCGAGTCCGTCGCCTACCTCTATCGCCTCCAGAAACACGGCATCAAGTTGGGCCTGGAGACGATGACGGCGTTGATGGATCGGCTGGCAGTGCCGCACCGGCGCTACCGGACACTGCACGTGGCGGGCACGAACGGCAAGGGCTCGACGGCGGCCATGGCGGCATCGATTCTGCGCGAGGCTGGGTATCGGGTCGGGCTCTATACGTCGCCGCATCTGGTGGATTTTCGCGAGCGGATCAGGGTGAACGGCGAGATGATCGGAGAAGCAGCGGTGGCTGGTTTGACCGAACAGATGCGATCCCATTGTCGGACTGATCTGGTGCCAACGTTTTTTGAATGTACGACGGCAATGGCTTTGCAGCATTTTGCAGATGCGCATGTCGATGTGGCTGTGTTGGAGGTGGGGCTCGGCGGACAATTCGACGCGACGAATGTGGTGACGCCCACGGTCTGTGCCATTACGACCATTGCATTGGATCATCAAGAGCATCTGGGGACCACCTTGTCCTCGATCGCCTTCGAGAAGGCCGGCATCATCAAGTTGAATGTGCCGGTCGTAGTGGGGCGGATTGAAGAAGAGGCTTGGCACAGGATCGAGCAGGTTGCCACAGAACGACACGCTCCTCTCTCACGGCTGGATCGCGACTTTTTCGCAGAGGGTCAGACGCCGAATGGCTTTTCCTATCGCGGTCGAGCAGCGCACTACGAGGGGCTCACGATCCCGCTCAAGGGTCGGCATCAATTGGATAATGCGGCTTGCGCGTTGGCCCTGATCGAGGCGGCCACAACGAACGGGCTGGAGGTGAGCGACGCGGCAGTGCGGCAGGGGCTGCGTGTGGTTCACTGGGAAGGCCGGTTGGAAATTGTCGATCGCCGCCCCACGGTCCTGCTGGACGGAGCCCATAATCCTGCTGGCTCAGCCGTGCTGGCGACGTATCTCAAAGACCATGCGCGCACGAATCCACACAGCCGCGTGATTCTCGTGTGGGGCATGATGCGGGACAAGGATCATCGTGGATTTGCGGCGCCGCTGGTCGATGCGGTGGACGACGTGATCCTGACACAGACCGACCTGCCGCGCTCAGCGACCGTCGCCGATCTGCGCCGTGCCCTGGCAGGCCATCGGTGTTGCCCGCATGCGGCTCCGATTCTCAGCGAGGCCATCGCGTTGGCGAGACGGCTTGCCGCGCCGGACGATCTGATCTGCGTCACTGGCTCGCTCATGTTGGTGGGCGAGATGAAGGCGCTCGTACGTGGCTGTGGGCTCTCACCGATTCGTGGCTGAGATGGCTGGTCCTTTCTTGCGGGTGCAAGGGTGGCCGGCTGTCGGGTTGTTTCTGGCGATCCTGGTGCCTGGCCTGTGCGGCGCGGCCGACAAGCCGGCGACTCCTGCTGCAACGATGTCTTCGACCGTATCCTCCGCCACCGCTCCTGGCGCGCTGCCGCTCGACATTACCGCCGAGCGTATCGACTATCTCCAAGAGCAAGAAATCTACGAGGCGGATGGTTCGGTCGTGGTCGATCAGGGGACCTTGCACCTGACCGCCGATCATCTGACAATTCAGTCCTTGCCTGGGATCTTGATTGCGACGGGGCACGTCCATATGACCGATCCGAAAGCCGATTTGGTCACTGAACGGCTCGAACTCAATGTGAATACCGAGGCGGGAGTCGTGACCCACGGCCAGATTTACATCAAATCCACCAACACTTTGGTCGAAGGGCGGCTGCTCCAGCGGTTTTCAGAGGACCACTACCGAGTGAAGGAAGGGCGGTTCACCAATTGCGATGCGCAAAACGGGGAAACGCCGGCCTGGAGATTCCAATTCAAGGATCTGGATCTGAACGCCGGGGACAGTGTGGCCTTTACGGGCGCATGGTTGTGCGTGGTCGACGTCCCGGTGATCCCGATTCCGACCCTCACTTATCCGTTATCCAGTCGCCACAGCGGGCTGCTGATTCCGACCGTCGGCTACGACAATCGTTTTGGGATGCATCTTCAAGAGAGTTACTACTGGGCCATCAATCCGAGTCAAGACATGACCATCTCGCCTTCCTACTACAGCAGTCTCGGCTATGGAGCCGATCTCGAGTACCGGTATGTGTTGGATCGGAAATCGAAGGGGCAATGGTTTGTGAGCTATCTGCAGCAGACTCAGCTGCCGAATGTGGCCGGCGTCACCGATGCGGCCGGTGAAGACGTCAAGAAAGCGCGCGCGCTGATCACCGGAATGCATACGCAGCAGTTTACGCCCAATCTGTTGCTGCGGGCGAACGCCAATTTCGTTACGGATCCAAACTACCTGCAACAGCTAAGTAACTCCGGCGCCCAACGGGCCATGCCCAGCAACGAATCCAACCTGTTGACGACCCAACGATTTGTTTATGGGAACGGGTATCTGCTTGGGCAATATCTCCAGCCGTTGCAGGCGGGCGGGGTCGATACGTTTCAGCGTCTCCCCGAGATCGGCTACAGCCTGCCGAATCTCTCACTTATGGATTCGCCGCTGCTGTTCGGAACCGAAGCGAATGTCGTCAATTTCTACCGCGAGCAGGGCTTTGCGCAGAATCGCGTCGATCTTGTGCCGGGCCTTTCGACGGACGCGATCGATTTCGGTCACATGGTCGGTCTGACGCCGCAAGTCAAATTTCGTGAGGTGTATTACACGCGGGGCGCAGTGGAGACGGCCAGTCAGCATCGCGAAACCTTCTGGGCCGGCATCGATGCATCCTCCAAGTTGAGTCGACGATTTGGTACGAGCGACGGTAACGCCATGCTTCACACCATTGAGCCGAGCCTCGTCTACGAGTATGTGCCGCCCACCGATCAATCTCAACTGACGCAGATCGATCAAGTCGACGATCTGCCCAAGAAAAATTTAATGACCTACGCTCTCAGAAGTCGATTGCTAGAGCAGGACGGCAAGAGCAGCTTCAACTGGCTCGATTTGACCTTGGCGCAGAGTTACCATATTGGAGCAGCCCAAACGAGGGCGCGGGATTTCTCGCCTGGTGTTGCGCCGCCCCTGGGAAGCATTACCCAACCGTTGCAGCCTGCCAGCGTGGCGATCAACGGGAAAAAGTTTTCCGACCTCTGGATGCGGGCCGTGATTGGAAACACTGCGCCTCAGATTTCGCCGGCGCAGGCCGATACGCCCGCGTTCGGACGAGGGGCGGGTGCGGTTCTCGGCCAGAAGCCGCAGATCAACCAATACCTCACGATTGATGCCTTCATCGATCCCTATCGGGCCGGGTTGAGCCAGTTTAATACGGATTTGCGCGTTCAGGACTCGAACTATTGGTACCTTGAAGTCGGTCAACGGTTTTCTCGCGACGGCAATCGCGTGCGCCGCGGGGATGTCTGGAACCCCATTTCGTTCAACGAAGTCTATGCCCCAACGGAAGAAATTCAATTCGTGACGGCGGGAGGGGCGTTCCGCACGCCCTGGGGGTGGACGATCGGCGCCAAAGGGTACTATGACGTGAAGAACGGGAAGAGTCCCGAATACGACGTGGTCGCGCTGTATCAGAATCCCTGCAAGTGCTGGTCGCTCGGGCTGTACTATCTTCAGTTCCCCGATCGGGCGCAGTACAATTTCATGTTGAGCTTGACGGGGATCGGCTGGACGGAAAACTTCGGGACGGCGGTGGTCCGCAGTATTCTTAGCCCATTGCTCTATGGCGAGAAGGGCTTGCCATGGGCCGCGCCAGGCGGTCCCTATGGGCGACCTCAAGAGATTCAACCGCAACCAGGAATGGGAAAACGATGAGGAACGTGTGGGGGGAACGCATGACTCGGAGTGGTAGCACCTAGGCGCAGATAGGATGTGCTCTTCTATTGTCGGTCGTCATGGCTGGTTGTTCCGGCAGCATGGCCAGCGTGATAGACAGACCATCGATGACCCACTTGCAGCGTGCGAAGGTCTTTCTTGCCGCGGGAGACTATCGTCGGGCCGTCGAAGCATGCCGGCAAGAGGTGATGGACCATCCATCGGCCGAAGCCTACAGCTATCTCACCTATATCTACCAGGCGCTCGATGCCTACGCTGCATCCTTGGCGAAAGCCGATCAGTGGGTCTCGATGGAGTTGCTGTATCTCAATCTGGCTTCGGGGAGGCCGGAAGATCTGACCGATCCGCCGGATGTGCTGGCCCGCATTGCGAAGGAAATGATTCAGCAGGCTGCACGGAAGCAATCTGATGTGACAGCCGCGCTGGCCATGAGACTTGACCAAGGTGGGACGACGCGGGTGTGGGTACAACAAGCTGCGTGGCGGAAGTCGAAGCCGGACGGATGGTGGTTCGGGGTTCCGCCGGAATGGATGTGGTAGTTGCGTCGTTCTGCGTCGTGGAGCGATTGACTCCTCAAAGAGCGGTGTTATACGATGCGAACTCGATTGATTGAGCATGTGAGGGCGATTCTTAACGAAGGAGTCTGACGTGGCCGGTGATGGACTGAAAGTAGAAGATGGAACGTGGGATGCCGAAGTCATGAAGGCGTCCGAACTCGTTATGGTGGACTTTTGGGCCGTTTGGTGCGGTCCCTGCCAGATGGTGGCTCCGATTATCGAAGAGTTGGCGAAGGACTATGCCGGGAAGATAAAGGTCCGGAAGCTTAATACGGATGAAAACCCGGAAGTCGCCGGCCGCTATCAGGTCATGAGTATCCCGACCATTCTTTTTTTCAAGAACGGCCAGGTCGTCGAGAAGCTTGTCGGAGCTCGTCCCAAGCGCCAGTTCAAGGAATTGATTGATTCCCTCTTGGCTCAACACGCAGGGTCAGCATAAGGAACGTTAGTACCGCCCACGATGCTCGCCGAGCTGCGCATTGCCAATTTTGCGCTCATTGAACAGCTTACGCTTCAATTCCAGCCAGGGTTTACAGTGCTCACCGGGGAAACCGGTGCGGGCAAGTCGCTGTTGATCGATGCCATTACCTTACTCGTCGGCGGACGGGCTACGGCCGACCACATTCGTTCCGGTGAAGAAGAAGCCCAGCTCGAAGCAGCGTTCCAGCTCTCCGTCAACCATCCTCTCCTTCAACAGCTCCGTTCCCAAGATGTGATCGGCGCGGGGGAGAGGGAGATTATCCTCAAGCGTGTCTTGTCTCGATCCGGACGGCACCGGGTGTATCTCAACGGCAGCCTCTGTTCGGTCAAAACCCTCGAGGACTTGGGCCGAAAGCTTGTGGACATA
>JBKJWE010000282.1:0-4603 GCA_046717045.1 Nitrospiraceae bacterium
CGGTTTCATTCAGCACGGTCACCTGGACGTGCCGATAGGCGCCTTGTGGAACATCCCCCTCGAATTCATCCATGAGCTTCACGTCTTCTTCGGTGAGTTCGAAGACGCCGCCCCAGACTTTTTCACCCTGAGAGGGCACGACGGTGGCCAACCCGCAGCGCCATTGTGAGGACCAGCGGCAGAAAATGATCGAGTGGTCAGGTAAGGTCGCCAGGTGCTGGAATTGATGTTCCGGCGCGCGTCGCTTCAATTGGGCGGGGTTGAGGTGATCCCCATAGAGAAAGAATTTCATCGGTCATCCATTCGTCTAATTTTGTATGGTCTCGTATTTGTAGCACACCACCTTTTGCCCGCACAAGCCGCTAGCAGGCCGTTGAAAACGTCCGCCAGCGGCGTTCTCGCAACGCTCAGAGGCTCACCGTACAGAACAAAGTACGACTTGCCTCTTCGCGTGCTGCGGCCTTCAGGGGCAGAGGCGCGTCTCGGCGCGCTTAGGGCTGGGCGGGTGAGAAGGATCGGCCTTTTTTGAACAGCCTGCTGTGAGATAGCCTGTTTCGAGTACTTGAGAGCACGCCAGATTGACTTCGTGTTGAGGCCCTTCCTAAGATGCCGGGAGATTCGTCGGAGATTCCGTTGGGATGGTCAAAGTGATTCACTATGCGGTCGTGGGGATTCTCGCGCTGGGCGCGATCTATTATCTCTGGGCCACGCCGCCCTCGCTCAATCCGCTCGTCGATCGCCAGGGCGCGGAGGCGCTCGCGCTTGTGCAAACCCATCGGGCTTTGGGCTACCCGACCATTCTCCAGGCCATGACCGAGCATGTACGGTCGATGAAAGAGCGCGGGAAAGGGTCTCGACTCGGTGAATGGCGAGTGAAGGCCGTTGATGGCGATATTTACGAAATCCGCGTACAGCTACGGGATGAAGGGTTGAATGGCCAATGGTTCGAACGGGAATTCATCTGGCACGCGAATCTCCAGTTGAAGAAGATCAATGCGGCGTCGTTACCGGCCGACGGGGTGACGCCGAAGGAGCCGGACCCCATTTCATCTTCCTCCCTCAACGGTGCCGCCTCCGCTGGGCCCTACTTCCAGTTGTCCGGCAGCGCCACCCGGACGAAGTCTCCTTCGATTCGAACCTGGCAGCAGTCGACCGTAATGTTTTGGTTTCCGACTCGTTCTCCCGTGCAGACATTGAACTCCCAGCCGTGCCAGGGACATTCGACGACTTGGCTTGTCAGATGGCCTTCTCCCAACGGACCGCCTGCATGCGGACAGGTATTGTCGATGGCGTAGAACGCGCCATCGACATTAAACAGGGCGATCCATACGCCGTTGACCTCGACCGTCTTCCCTGTACCGGGAGGGATCTCCTCGACCTTCGCCACGGTCACAAACTCAGACATCGCGCCAGCCCCTTGCTGTGGTGCGCTGGCCGGCACTGACTGATGGGGTAGAAGAGGCTCTTGCTTGATTTCGGCTGGGCCTTATGGCATAGACATACCAGAGCGTACCCAGACCGACACCGGGCCCTCTCGCAGAAGGAGCCTCGGTTGGGAATGAGGTTATTGCATGGAAATGACCCTCCTGCTCAATGCCACCTACGAACCGCTGCGTGTCGTCCATTGGCAAAAAGCGATCGCCCTCCTGTGGCAAGGGAAAGTCGAAGTACTCGAAGTCTACGACCGTGAAGTGCACGGAGTCTCGATCTCCTTTAGGCTGCCTGCCGTCATGCGGCTGCTCAAGCTGGTGCGGCTGAAAGACAGCCATCGAGCGGTCAAGTTTTCCCGCATCAATATCTTTACGCGAGACGGATACAGCTGCCAGTACTGCCGGCACAAGTTCCGAACCGAAGAACTCACCTTCGACCACGTCGTTCCTATCAACAAGGGCGGGCGGAAGACATGGGAAAATATCGTGACGGCCTGTTGGCGTTGTAATAATAAGAAGAGCGGGCGGACGCCGGAAGAAGCCGGCATGAGGCTCACGAAGAAACCGCAGAAGCCGCGGTGGAGTCCGATCGTCACGATCACGATTGGTATCAGAAATACGCCGGAAAGTTGGCGCGACTATTTGTATTGGAATATGGAACTCGACACCGATCCCTCCGACACATGAAGTGCTGAGTCCTGAGTGCTGAGAGATCAACTCTCCTTACTCAAGTCTCAGCACTGAGCACTCAGCACTTCTTCATCGACCTCCTACTCGTGCACCTTATCTAAGACAATCTCGAAGTCACGTCCTCCCGGTAACGTTGGGTTCTTTGCGTATCGGCCTTCAATGTCACCTGGCTGAGCCGGGCCGGCTTGGCCGTCTCGATCCAATCGGGCGATCACGTCCACCATCCCACGCAGCTCCGATCCCTGTACCATCACATCGGCGTTGGTAATTTCGAACGAGACAGGAAACTGCGGATTGTCGATGCGTTTGGCCGCGACCGGTCTCGGTGCGCCTCCCGGCCGCTTCACAATCACGAACAAGACGTCGGTGGGCCTGACCTGCCCGGCCAGTGCGGGGGCAATTGTGACCTTCCCGGCGACGACGCCGTCGCCTTGCTGGGGATCGCAGCTGTGGGCGAGGCCCAGCCAGGCAGCGATGGCGGCTGCGCCGATGATACTCCCGGCCAATCCAAGCGTACGAATGTTATATCCGGCCATCAGTGGGATTCCTTTGTGTGAGATGTCACGCAGGCCGGCGCATTATACCGGGGGACCGGAGAAAATGGGAGAGCATGGTTTACGCTGGAAAAGAGGGTGTTGTATGATACGGCCTTCTTTCTGAAGTGGGGAGGTACACGATATGGCAGCGAACGCAGGATTTCCCTTGTCTCTGGATGTGAGAGGGTACCCCGTCGTGGTATTGGGGGGGGACGAGGAGGCGGCAGACAAGACGGATCGGCTCCTGGAGGCGGGGGCGAAAGTGATGGTTGTGGCGCCGACGCTTCATGAGCGGCTTCGCCTGTTGGCCTCGTCGGCGAAGGTCATTCATCGCGGGCGTCATTTCCGCGAGGCAGATGTGGAAAGCGCTGTGCTGGTCATGAACACGGTGCGGGGAGACAAGGAGTTTTCGCGCTCGCTGCTCGCGCTTGCGCGGGAAAAGAAGTTTCTCTTATGGTCGGTCGACCAACCGGACGCCTCGAATGTCACGATGCCGGCTGTCGTGGCGACCGGCCATGTACGGGTCGCCGTGAGCACCAGCGGTGTCGCGCCGGCCTTGTCGGGGTTTATGAAAGAGGATTTGGAGCGGATTCTGGACGGGGAGTTTGCCTCGTTTGTGGAATGGCTGGGACAGTTGCGTGAGCAGGCGAAGGCGACTGAGCCGGACGCGGAGAAGCGCCGGGCGCTCTTGCGCGAGGCGCTCGATGGGTTTCGCTTGCTCGGCAAGGTGCAATATCCCAAAGTCTGGCTCGATGAGCGCGCCAAGAAGACCGGCGAATCTACGGCTGCGAAATCCTAAAGGAGCACGAACCGCGTTATGGTACTACTGGAATTCAGCATGTCACCCCTTGGTAAAGGTGAGAGCGTCGGAAAATATGTGGCTCGCTCGCTGGACATCGTCGACAAAAGCGGAGTGGATTACCGGCTGAATCCAATGGGCACCGTACTCGAAGGCGAGTGGGACGACGTCCTGCTGGTCGTCACTCGGTGCTACCAACGTATGAAAAGAGACTGCGGTCGCATTTCCTGTTCGGTCAAGATCGATTACCGCAAGGGCCATTCCGGACGGCTCTCGAGTAAAATGGCCAGTGTGGAGAAGCGTCTCAAAAGAAAGGTCCGCACCTGATCGGGCCATTCGTTCCTCCTTGGATGTGGTTCACCTGTATCCTTCTTTATGCCGGCTGTATCACAACAGATACGACATGAAGGGTGCAGGGTAGATCGGATTCTTTCCCACATCTCCTTTCCCATCGTAATTCCCCCGTTCATCTGCGCGAATTGCACGGTGCCGTACCCATTCGGCGGTACGTCCCTTGCCTCACCCTTCCTCAACGATGAGGCGCGGGACCGATGGGTCTGTGCAAGAGGAGGTGACTCGATGGGATTCATGAGTCGGTTGCGGTGGACCATCAGACGCTCGCTCTGGAATCGAATTGTTACGTTGAAATTTTCAACCAATGCCCGGCTAAACGTCACGCGGTTGTCCAAAGATCCGGAGCCGCTCAGTATGGTCCCGTTGACGCAGATCTTTCCGAACATCACGATCGAGAACGTACTGATTGCGGATCGAATTCCTGCCGACGAACAGTACCCGCGAGTTCGAGCCTTCTTTCGGCATTGGTTGTCTCGGTTCTTCATGCGACTCTACAGTGTGCTTTCCCCGATGCAGCCGGGGCTCCCATCCATCGATGCCAATCCTCGAGCCGCGTTCAATCAGGCCTATACGGCGTGTCATCGCGGGGCTGTGGAACAGGCGGCGCGACGCAACAAAATTCCGATCCGAGAGGTGTTGATGCCGCCGGCATTGCCGTTAGCGTTGGAGGGGGCTCCCGATCTTGGGCTGTTGGCGGTCCAAGGGCCGTTTTCCGGCTATCTCAAGAAATCGGTGGAGCCGAATCTCTTTGAATGGGATCTACGCCTGCTCGATGGGTACCAGACCAGACCAGG
>JBKJWE010000283.1:0-2718 GCA_046717045.1 Nitrospiraceae bacterium
GAATGACCTCATACCCGTTCAGCTTGGGCATTTCCAAGTCGGTCAGAATCAATCGATAGTTTTGCGCGGCGGCTTTGCGAAGGCCTTCCTCTCCGTCCACCGCGGTGTCGACTTGATAGCCGGCCGATTCCAACATGCGGCCTACGAATTTTCTGATGCTTAACGAATCGTCGATCAAGAGAATCGAGAGCTCCGCCCCCTTCGGCTCCGGCACCTCGGCGACTGGAGCGGCCGTTTCGATCAGCCCCACGCTGGCGGACGAAGTTGGCGAATCGGACGGGGCCTGACCTTCTCGTGTAATCAAACGCGCAGGATCCAAGACCAGCACAACGCGGCCTTCCGGATCGATCGTGGCCCCACCGAACGTGGATCGATCCAAAGACTTGAACGATCCCAGAGGTTTGATGACGATTTCCTGGCGACCGAGCAATTCATCCACCAGTAGACCGATCGGCCCGACCGCCGTTCGGACGATCACGACCGGCTTGCCGATTTCGACGACACCACTGCTGCGATACAAGAGCTGCTGGAGCGGGTGTACCTCGATCGCCTCGTCACCGATGTGTAAGAGCGATCGCTCTCCCATCAGCTGGTGAGACGAGGTCGTCAGCATCGTCACTTCGCGCACGCTCGGCAAAGGAATCCCGTACTGCTCGCTGCCGCATCGCACCATGAGGGTTGTCGCGATTAACAGCGTCAGTGGAAGGTTCAATGTGAACTTTGTCCCCACCCCACGCACAGATTCCACGTCGATGTGGCCGTTCATACTTTCGATGACGCGCTTGACCACATCCATGCCGACACCACGGCCGGCTTGATCGCCAATCTGGTCCGCCGTGGAAAACCCCGGCATAAAAATGAACTTGATCACTTCCGCTTCGGGCAGTGTGCGCGCCACATCCGGGCGGATAAGCCCACGCTCGACCGCCTTGGCTCTAATCTTCTCCACATCAAGCCCGGCGCCGTCGTCTTCGACTTCGATTAATACCGCACTGCCGCGGTGCGCCGCGTGCAAGTAGATCGTACCTGCGGCCGGCTTGCCTTTGGCCACGCGAGCCGCCGCCGGCTCGATGCCGTGGTACACCGCATTGCGCACCAGGTGAATCAACGGATCGACGAGCCGTTCGACGACGCCCGTATCGACTTCGGTATGTTCACCGGAGGTAACCAACGCGACCTCTTTTCCTGTCGCACGCGCCATCTCGCGCGTCGCTCGGCGGAAACGCGTAAATGGCGTTCCGACCGGCACCATGCGCGCCCGGGCGATTTCGTCTCGCATGCCCAAGGTCAATTGCTGGAGATGGCTCATGTCTTCGTGCGAACGCCGGATCGAATTATTCAGCTGGGTCATGGACTCGCTGATGTCAGCCGTAACCTCGCTGATGCGCCGCGCTAAGATGTTAAAGTCGTCGTACTTGTCCATTTCGAGACTGCCGAAGTCGCTCAGCCCCGCAAGCAGTTGTCCGGTCTGATTCGGTTGAGGAGCCGAGCCCGATGAAGCGGTCGGCAAGGTAAACGTATGCTTTTCCTCGAACGATCGCACCGAATCGGTCAAACGGACTTTGCAGGCCAAGACCTGCTGCGCCAACTGTTCCAACACATTCAGGCGCTGTTCGAGGCGTCCACGACCAATGACCAACTCGCCGACAAGGTTCAGGAGCCGCTCTAACCGCTCTCGGCTCACGCGAATGACTTCGCGGTCTTCCGACGTTCTACTATCCGCACCTTTCGCTTCAACCCCCTTGGCAGACTCGGCCTCCTGCCGTTCCGTGGTCTCCTGCAGCACAGGCTGTACCACTCGCTGGCTTGCGGCCGATGACTCCACCATGTGAGACCCAACCGGCCGGTCCAACAGCTTCAGCGCTTGCATCGCCGTCGTGAAACGCTGACGCAACATATCGAGCAGGGTAAGATCTCGGCGCAACAGCAACCGAACCACGTCGACCGCCCGAAGGAGCACATCGGTATGTCCAGGCAGAATGGTGACCTGCCCGTCGCGCACCGCGCCCATGAAATTTTCGACGTGATGCGTAATGTCTCCGATCGACTGGAACCCCACCGTGTAGGCAGATCCCTTGAGCGTATGAGCCGTCCTAAATAACTGATTGATGAGTTCCGAGCTCTGCGGCTCCTTTTCCAAACGGAGCAGCTGGGCTTCCAGCGACTCCAAGTATTCTTGCGCTTCCGGCGCAAAGTAGGAGAGGACTTCCGCATCCAGATGCGGCAACAGGTAGTCATCTGTTAACGCTGCGCCAGCCCCGATTTCATGCGATTGAGTCGGTTGCTCCATCACCGCCGTCGCCGCTTTCACGGTCGACGGAGCGAGAGCGGCAACCGTTCCGAGCATGGCGACTGATGTATACTGCCCCTCGCGAACCTGTTTCAGCATTTCTGTGACTTCAGGAACGTCCTGTTGTAACTGACCCAGTTTGGCATCATCACGCCGCATGATCTGACGAATCACTTGCACGCTCCGACTAATGGCGCCGAGCAGATCGGCAGACACGGAGACACGCCCTTCCTTCACGGCGATCATGCAATCCTCAATCGGATGCGCGATGTCCCCGACGACCTTGAATCCAATCGTAAGCGCTGACCCTTTCAACGTATGGGCCGTACGAAACAACGTATGAATCGTTTCTGCATCCGTGGCATCTTTGTGCAGACGATCTACCAACGTGTCCATTGTCTGCAGATACTCATCGGCCTCCGGAGCGA
>JBKJWE010000284.1:0-3181 GCA_046717045.1 Nitrospiraceae bacterium
AGCTTAGAGGGAGCAGTAGATTGGGTGGTGCTCGCATATGGGTAAGGGGCGCGCCTCGGCGCGACCCAGGGGTGGGCGGGTGCGAAGGTTGCGCGCATTCGAGGATCAACCAGACCGCCCCCTGAAGAGATGTACGAGCAAGCTTGGAAGGATCATTGATAGGGTGGTGCGCATGGGTAAGGGGCGCGTCTTGGCACGCCCAGGGCGGGCGGGTGAAATTGATGCGCGCAGTTGAGGGCTCATCCAGGCCAGGAATGAATTGAAGGCAGCCCCATCGCTCTGCAGGATGCTCAAAAAGGTCGTCCAGCGAGGCCGCAGCAAGCGAAGAGGCGAAGAGGTACATACCAAGCTTTGCTTGAGCCGCTCGCTTCGATCACGTGCGAGCGGAGAGTTACTTTGCCTCAAGTGATCTCCTCCGTACGTTGAGCCTCTGAGCGACGCGAGAACAAAGCTGGCGGACTTTTTCAGCATCCTGCTTAGGACAATCCGAACGTGCGCCGGAGTCGCTCCCACATTCCACCACCATGGACTTCACAATACACGCTGGGCTCGGTCCCTTCGATAAACACCTCAGACACCTGCTCCGGACATTGCGTGGTAGCCAATTGACCGGTCTTCGGATCGACGGCACGCGTGATCACGCCGGTCGGCATGACAAAGAGCGGCATCTCCGGGGGAATCACGCGCCGCGCGATCTCCATCCAGATCGGCAGCGCCGCCTGCGAACCGGTAAGGCGCAAGGACCGTTCATCATCGAATCCCACCCACACGCCGATGACCACATCGCTCGTATAGCCGACGAACCAGGCATCGCGATAGCCGTCCGTGGTGCCGGTCTTGCCCGCCACCGCGCCGGGCAATCCGATCATGCGCGCCTTGCTGGCTGTACCTCGCTGCACCACGCCTTCGAGCAGCGACGTGAGCACATAGGCGGCCTGCGGCGACACGGCCTGCTGGCGATCCGGCACTGTGCTCCACACCAGGTCGCCTCGTTGATCGACCGTCGAACGGACAGTGGTCGGTCGAAAGACGATCCCTCCGTTGGCCACCGCTCCATACGCTCCTGTGATTTCTAACAGCGAGACGGACGAACTCCCCAACGCCACCGAGGAGAGATCATCCCCGATGAAACTGTTCACGCCGAGACGATGCAGCAGTTGAATGATCGACCTGGTGCCTGTCGCCTTAGCCACACGAACCGCCGGCACGTTCAACGACTGTTCCAGCGCCTGGCGAAGCGTGACTTGCCCATGAAACTGGCGATCGTAATTTTGCGGCGACCAGGGCCCTGATTCCGACTCGAAGCTGACCGGCTCATCGGCCAACAGACTAGCTGCCGTCATGCTGTTCGTGGCCCCTTCCCGCGCTGCCTCCAGCGCGGCAAGATAAACGAAAGGCTTGAACAGAGAACCCGGTTGTCTCCGCGCCTGTGCCGCACGGTTGAACTGGCTCCGTCGATAGTCCCGACCGCCGGCCAGGGCCAGGACGGCGCCGGTCTTCGGATCCAGTGCGACCACGGCCCCTTGCATCGGCTCGGCGTCGCTCTTGAGATGAGGATAGGTCGTCTCCAGCTTGGACAACCCACGCTCCAGTGACTCCGTCACCGCCTGTTGCATGAGGGGATCTAGCGTACTGTGAATGCGCAACCCCTCCGGCAACGGTCCGTCGGTGACGTCCTCCACTTGCCGAAGCACGAGGTCGACAAAGTAGGGCGCGTTCGTCAGCACATCTTCAGCCGGTTTGAGTCGAACCGGTTCATTCACCGCCGTTTTCCACGACTCCTCCGTCAACAAACCGAGGTCGCGCAGGCGTCGCAAGACCACATCGCGCCGCTGCTTCGCCAATTCGGGATGTTTCGCCGGCGCGTAGGTGTTCGGTCCTTTGATCAATCCTGCGATCATCGCCGTTTCTTCCACCGTCAGGTCGCCGAGCGCCTTGCCGAACAATCGGTTCGAGGCCTCGCCGATCCCATAGATCGACACGAACCCGGCCTGTCCCAAGTAAATCTCGTTCAGATAGCTTTCCAGAATCTCCTGCTTCGTGTACTTCACTTCCAGCACCATGGCCGCCAAGGCTTCCTTGAACTTGCGTGCCATGGTCCGTTGCGGCGAATAGAACAGATTCTTGGCCAGCTGCTGAGTAATGGTGCTGCCGCCCTGCACGACACCCCCCTTCGTCAGGTTGGTCCAAAGCGCACGTCCGATCGCGACGGGATCAAACCCGATATGGGAGTAAAACCGGCGGTCCTCAACGGCCAACACCGTTTCAATCAATCGTGGGGGCATCTTCGCCAACGGAATCCATTCGCGGACCTGGCGAGACTCCCCGCGCAATCCGCTGATGAGTTCCGGTTCGAGCGACAGCGGGAACAGCGGCGCGCCATCCGCGGGAGAGATCACGTCGATGATTCGGCCGTGATCGAGATTGAGCTGCGCGATAGTCGCCTTGGCATGTGCTTCCGGTTGGGCATGCAGATAGATCGTCAGGGCGCCATCCGTCAACTGCACATCGCCTGGGACCGCAACCGGCTTGTCGACCTGTCGATATCCCACTCGATGCAGGCGTTCGAGCAGATGGGTCTCGGCCATCGAACGATTCGGCTGAAGCGGAAACGGCGCGCTGTATAACAGCAAGGGAGGATGGTCTTCGCTCTTCGGGAGTTCGAGAAAGGTGGCCAGATAGGCTCCATAGGCCACGACCATGAGGCCGAGCAGGGCCACGATGCCGGCCAGCACCAACGCGCCTCGCACAATCCACTGGGAGGGGATACGGGCTCTCATTCAGATCGGTACAGCATAGCCGAGGAGCCGAGGGAAAGCGATGGAAGAGCTCATGAAATACAATCGCGTCAGGTTCGCGGTGGGTTGCAGGGATCGCACAATGCCCCTCGCGCGCGATAGGCCGCGATCCCGCCACGACGGTCGAGTTCGATGGCGCAGCAGTCGTCGAGCATCCGCTTGAGCTGCTTCCGGCCTCGCTGGATGCGAGACTTCATGCCGGAGACCGAGAGACCCAATTGTTTGGCAGCGGCGTTCTGCGTCAGCCCCTCCAACTCAACAAGCGTCACCGCGTCCCGATACTCCCGTGCGAGCCGTTGAATCATCGGCTTCAGGCAGCCGGCCAGCTCCTCCCGGAGCCGGCCGGAATCCTTATGGGAAGTGCTGAGGGCTAAGGACGGGAG
>JBKJWE010000285.1:0-4421 GCA_046717045.1 Nitrospiraceae bacterium
TAAGGCCGTCAGAGTTGTCTCGCCTGCGTAAGTCCGTTTATACTTCCGGCATCCAGACTAGCTGAGAGGAGCGTCATGGGTTCGGTTCCTGACAAGAGAGGCCGATTCGGCGCATACGGCGGACGGTATGTGCCGGAGACCCTTATGCCCGCCCTCCTGGAGTTGGAACAGGAGTACGCCCGGGCGAAAAAAGATAGACGTTTTCAGACCGAACTGGCCTATTACTTGAAAGAATATGTCGGCCGGCCGACACCGCTGTATTTCGCCCAACGGCTCACCAAGAAACTCGGCGGCGCCAAAATCTATCTGAAGCGCGAAGACCTGTGCCATACCGGCGCGCATAAGATCAACAACGCGATCGGCCAGGGCCTGTTGGCCAAGCGCATGAGAAAGCCCCGCATCATTGCGGAAACCGGCGCAGGGCAGCATGGCGTGGCGACGGCGACGGTCGCGGCGATGTTCGGATTGCAGTGCGAGATCTATATGGGCACGGAAGATATGCAACGCCAGGCTCTGAACGTGTTCCGCATGCGCTTGCTTGGCTCGACCGTGACCGGTGTGGATGCCGGAAGCCGGACGCTCAAGGATGCCATCAGTGAAGCTATGCGAGACTGGACGACGAACATCGGAACCACGCATTACATTCTCGGGTCGGTCTTGGGCGCGCACCCCTATCCCATGATGATCCGGGACTTTCAATCCATCATCGGTCGTGAAACCCGCAGGCAGATTATGGCGGCCGAGGGGCGCCTGCCGGATTACCTCATTGCCTGTGTCGGCGGCGGGAGCAACGCGATGGGTCTGTTCCATGCTTTCATCGGCGATAAGAAAGTGCGAATGATCGGCGTTGAGGCGGAAGGGCTGGGCATCGCAAGCGGAAAGCATGCCGTGCGTTTTGCGGGAGGAAAGCCCGGTGTGTTGCAGGGAACGATGACCTATCTGCTCCAGGACGATGACGGGCAGATCAATCTCACACATTCCGTCTCGGCCGGTTTGGACTATGCCGCCGTCGGTCCCGAGCACAGCTTTTTACGAGACCAGGGACGCGCCACTTACACTTCCGCGACGGATGACGATGCCATGGCTGCCTTCGATCTGCTGGCGCGCGAAGAGGGGATTGTGCCGGCATTGGAGAGCGCGCACGCGATCGCCCATGTCGTCAAGGTCGCGCCCACGATGAAGAAGAATCAGTTGGTGGTCGTCAATCTCTCCGGCCGCGGCGATAAAGACGTACAGCAAGTCGCGCGCATGAAGGGGATTGCGCTGTGACCTCTCGCCTGGATCAGGCATTCGCGCGATTGCAGCAACGAGGGGAGAAGGCGCTCATTGCCTATATCATGGCCGGCGATCCCAGTCTGGCCGAGACCGAACAGCTGGTGCTCGAGCTTGAACGGGCCGGCGCCGACATCATTGAGTTGGGTGTGCCCTTTTCCGATCCGATCGCAGATGGGCCGGTCATTCAGCAGGCGGCGGAACGCGCGCTCAGGGGCGGCGCGTCGCTTCGCAAAATCCTCCCGATGGTCAAGCGGCTCAGAAATGCGACGCAAATTCCTCTCGTGTTCATGGCCTACTATAATACGATTCATGCGTTTGGGCCGGAGCGGTTCTGCCGGGAAGTCGTCGAAGCCGGTATCGATGGGCTTATCGTGCCGGACATGCCACCCGATGAAGCTGAACCGCTCAAAGGCCCGGCTGAGGCGTCCGGTCTTCAGCTGATCTTCTTGTTGGCCCCGACCAGCACGGCTGAACGGCGGAAATTTGTCGCGCGGCAGTCGCAAGGGTTCATCTACTATGTCTCTCTGACCGGCATCACCGGGGCAAAGCTCCAAAACATCGCCGATGTAGGTCAAAATGTCGAGAAGATCAGGAAAGTCTCGCGTCTTCCGGTCGCAGTCGGCTTCGGCGTATCCACGCCTGAGGATGCCGCGAAGGTGGCGAAAGTAGCGGACGGAGTGATTGTCGGCAGCGCGATCGTCCAGCGAATTGCGTCCCAGAACCAGGATTCCGGAATGATCGGGCAGGTTGGTGGTTTTGTGCGATCGTTAAAGACAGCGATGACGGCGGTGGCTCGCTAGTCCTCCAGACCGAATCTTTCCCGTATTCGACTGAACAATCGAAGAACATAAGACCGGGTTCGGCGAGAGGTGCTACCGCTTGGGCTGAGGAGGCATGTAGCGGATCATTTCATCGGCAAGTTCTCTGGCCACGTCTTTCAAGTTTGGCTTGAAGAACATGTAGCTCGACGACCGTTCGTGACGAGCCTTCCAGACCGTAGTCCCTGTCGTGGCATCGATGAGTCGGAGGCTCAATCCCACCCGTCCCACGTTGTCGCCTTCTTTCCGAATGTACTCCCAGGAGTTTACGCGAACGACGAGAAACGACTCCACGTTGAGCGCCTTCCCGATCTTGATGGCCGATTCTTTATCCGATTGACCGGTCATCTCAAACCGCGAGAAGTAGAACACGAGAGAATCGAACGCTTCTTTTGAGGCTTGGAACATGTCAGTGACGGCTTCCGGTGAGGCCACCCGTTCGATGTGGCTGGTCTTGTTCAAGGCGCCGGCCAGCACCTCTTGGATATCTTCCCGCGCGCTATCGTACTGGCTGGCCATTGGAGGCAGCACGGCTATCGACTGGGGGCGGAACACCTTGCCTCCCGGACCTTCCCACACTTCTTGTAATCCACCACAGCCGGCGATCAGAAGCGGCAGCAGGACCAGTGCGGTTCGAAAACCGATGCGGTTCATCATAACCATTGGTTCAGTATACCATTAGAACGTCAAAGAGACAGAGCCCGACACCAGCGCGCCCTTTTCGCGGAAGTCATATCCGCCGCCGACATCGACGCGCAGCGCAAATACCCGTAGGCCTAATCCTGCAGTGGGGGTGAATGGCGTCCCAGCATCCTTCATATTCTTGAAGGCGCCGACGCGCAACGAGAGAAACTCCGAGAGGACGGTCTGTTCGGCTCCCAAACTCAATACCTGGCTCTTGACGCCTGGGACGAACGTTTTATTCGCCGTGGCATCCACATCTGCCGTTAACGTGAGAGATGAGTAGGGGTTGACAGCCACCCCGCCGCGAACCTGAGGGCCTAGCTGTAATTCTCCTCCACCAGGAGCCTTGAACGTCGGTTGATTGATGTCTTTGGCCACAAGGCCGAACCGGAGCCAGGAAGACGGACGATAGATCGCGCCGATATCGAGGCCGAACGCGGTCGATATCGTCGCTTTGCCCAGGTTGTCGGAGAACTCGACGTCGGTGCCACCCCGCAGTGGCGCAGTCCCGTTATAGGCGGCGCCCTGTATGAACTTTCCCGTCACACCGAAGGAAAATGTCTTGTCCGCAAACGCGTAGGCATAGGAGAAAGCGGCCTGTCGTGCTTCCAGCCCGCGTAACGCCATCGCACCGGTAATGTTCGTGCCGTTCACTTGAACCGGGCTGGAGACGAAGCTCCCTCCCGTCGCCACATCCGACACGTTAAAACCAAAGGCATGTTCACCCAAGTGTCCCTTGATATAGAGGCCAGCGGAACCGCTACTAGAGACAGTGGCCCCAGGTCGATTGATCCGATTGGCGATATCCTGAGCTTTGGCTTGATTGGCCGCGGAAGGATCGTTCGGATTAAAGCTTTCAAGGTCATTGATCGCATCATGAATCCCGAGACGGTCGATCCCTTGAACGCCTCCCTGGATTCGAATATCTACTGTCTGGGTCATCGCCAAGCCGGCTGGATTCCAATAGGTCGCGAGGGCGTCCGTGGTCACGGCGACGCCGGCGCCGCCCATCCCCGTCGCACGGGGCCCCACTGTGACAAACTCGACGGCCATCGCCTGCGCAGGAACGAGAAGGCTCATCACAATCGCGATGGCACGAAGAGCCCAACCAAAAGACATTGAGGGACAACTCCCTGTAAGTTTAGGTGTTTTCCTGAGTCTATTGGAGGAATCGATGCTCGTCAAGTCTTCACAGGAGGTTCAAACGGTCGGCCAGCAAGGCCGCAGCGAGTCTGGGGGAAACTTCGTCATTCGTCACTTGTCATTCGTCAAACGTGAAGAGGTCGCAACGCTGCACACCACGATCTCATTGCTCGCACCATTGACGGTTGACGATTGACGTATGACGGCATTCTGAGCGAGGCGAGAACGATGCTGGCCGGCTGTTTCAACCTCCGTCACACGATTTGGCCGTCCTGCATGTGCACGATACGGTCGGACTGGGCGGAGAGCTTGTCGTTGTGAGTCACAATCACGAAGGTCGTCCATCGCGCCTTATTGAGATCGCGCAACAACGCAAAGAGGGCCTCTCCCGTATGGGTATCCACGCTCCCTGTCGGCTCGTCCGCGAGGACGAGATCCGGTTTTTGCATCAAGGCCCGGGCCACGGCGACGCGCTGTTGCTCGCCGCCTGAGAGTTCTCCT
>JBKJWE010000286.1:0-6268 GCA_046717045.1 Nitrospiraceae bacterium
CCTTATAGCTACTCCAGGAAAGCCGCCCCACTAGGCCGCAGCGTAGCATCCTGAACGAGAAGGCTGCAATGGAGTTACCGGAGGATCGTGTCAAATGGTACGGGGCGCGCGGCAGGAGGAAGGAGAAGAAGTTCTTTCAGCCTGTCGCCTCGTGCCGCTAATTGAGAGAAGGATCGAACGGCATGTCGGCATACAACTTAAAATCATCGCCAAGCGCACTGACAATATCGGGCCAAATCCGTCGCGGCTCTTTCTCAAACACAATGTTGGGATCCGCCGGAAGGGTAATCCACGATCCTGTTTGCATTTCCGACTCCAGTTGCCCCGGCCCCCAGCCGGAATACCCGATGTAAGCGCGAAAAGCTTCCCGTCCCGGGCTAGTGGTCAGAATACGGTCGACCAATCCAGCATCTCCGCCTAGACACACGCCATCGAATACATAATGGGAATTTTCCGGCAGCTGTTCCAGACGATAGAGCATCATCACTTGATTGGGCTGTACCGGCCCTCCGGAAAATAGAACATGCCGTTGTCCTTCAAGAATCGGCACTTGCGGCAACGCTTCCGAAACCGACATCGCCGTTGGGCGATTCACCACGACCCCCAAGGCGCCTTCGGCGCCATGCTCGCAGAGCAACACGACGGTTTGACGAAAGTTGGGATCGCGCAAGGATGGCGCCGCAACGAGGAAGATGCCTTTGCCGAGTGGAACTTTCATACAAATAATCCTATCGCGCCAGCCCGCTCCATGCAAGCCGGCCGGCCGACAGATAACACGATGAAGCAACCCTTACTTATAGAGTGCTTCTCGGCGATCGCGCAGCAGATCGTTGTACCTGGTTAGGGCTTTGTTGCGCGCCTCGGCAGGATCGATCTCGACGATCATCAGCTCTTCCTGATCTCGTGGCGCGCGATGCAGGATGACCCCATGCGGCGAAACCACTTCGCTATTGCCGATATAAGTCAGAGGATCCTTGCCGCCACGCACTTCGCTGCCGATCCGGTTACAGGTCACGGCAAAGACACGGTTTTCCAAGCAGCGCACGGGCATCGAATCGGGACAGTTCGGCAACACAAGATTCGAGGGATGGCAAAGAATGTCGGCCCCCTTGAGGGCCAGCGTCCGTGCCGACTCGGGATAATACCAATCGAAACAGACCATCACACCGATTTTCGCCGGTCCAATATCCCACACGTGAAACCCCGAGTCACCGGGGGTGAAAAAGAGAGTTTCTTCAAAAAACAGATGGGTCTTACGGTAGCAGCCGATGAAGCCCGAGGGACCGACCACGACGGCAGAATTGTAATAAGCTGACCCCGCTCGCTCGGGAAGGCCTGCGACGATGACCATGCGGCGCTTCCTGGCCAGCTCGATCAGGTGCTTGGTCGTGGGTCCATCGGGGACCGGCTCGGCCAAGGTGGCGACCTCTTCTTTCGACACGAACTGGTACCCGGACGCACAAAGTTCCGGCAGGACGAGCAGATCCGTCTCGGCTTCGTTGAGCTTGGCTGCCACGCGGTCCAGATTCTGCGCGACCTCACCGAAGACAGGATCGTATTGGTAGTATCCGACTCTCATGGATACCGGACTAGAGGCAAGAGGCCAGGGGTCAGAGGGAAAAACGAAGGGCAAGAGACAACGGGCTAAACATCCTCCCTCGCCTCTTGCCCTTAGCCTATAGATTTACTTCACTTCTGATAGATGCGTGACCGCGCCTTCGGCGTGCTTCGTCGCCACATCGGCGTGACCGGCCTTGCCATGGGCTACGGCCTCGTTCAGCTCCTTGACCCCTTCATCGAGATGCGGATTCTTCATGTCCTTTTGTGCGCCCTGGGCGTGCTTGAGGGCGCCTTCGGCATGCTTCACCAAGACATCGGCATGGCCCTGCTTGCCATGAGCCACAGCCTCCTTGGCATGTTCAATCGCTTCATCGACATGTTTGTTACCAGCTAAGGCTAACCCACCGAACAGCGGTCCGCCGACGAGGGCTGCAATCGTGGCAACAACAAGGGCTTCGCGACGTAGGCTCATGGGGTCCTCCTCCGTAGTTGAAATGCATCCGGGATGGATGAAATCCGTACTCTTCTTCGTCCCGTCACCTTACACAGCCATTTTTTGACTGTCAAGAAGGCCGCACAGGGGCAGGGGGATCGACATACAATACTTTTTGGAGGCCCTGCGCATCTGTTTCGACCGGACAGCCGAAGTCGCGACTCCATTCCCACCAGGATCCGGGATAGTTGCGGATCTTCTCGTACCCGGCCATTTTGAGCACAAAGTAGAGCCAAGATGAACGGACCCCACCGGTACAGTAGCAGATGATTTCGTCATCGGCCGGCAGTCCGTGTTCTTCGAGATTCTTGGAGATCGCGTCCAGCTCCTTCACGGTCGCGTCCGGCTTGAGAAAGCCGTTCCAGGCGATATGGATCGCGGAAGGAATATGCCCGGGTCTGGGAATGCCGGAGATTTCCTTTCCGAGATACTCTTCGAGACTGCGCGCATCAATAATCGTTGTGCCGGTATGCCCCTTCCGGACCAGTTGCCTGAGTTCCTCTTTGTTGATGATGACGTCCTTCACCGGCTGCATGGAGAAGGTGCCGGGTTTGGGCTTCATGAGGCCATGCTCGAACGGCCGCTTTTCCTTCACCCATTTTACCCACCCACCGTCCAGAATGCGGAGGCGCTGGTGGCCGAAATATTCCAGCATCCAAAACATGCGGCCTTCGTCACCCCAATTGTCGAAGGGGTTCGAATAGATCACCACCTCGCTGTCGTGATTGATTCCGAGCGCACGAATCTTTTGTTCCAGGCGCGCGCGGTCGGGATCCAGCAGGCCTTTCGCGACGGCGTTCGGATCGCTGTAGTCGTGCCAGGTCGAGTGCACCGCGCCGGGAATATGACCGCCGAATTCATAGGCCGCGCGGCCCCGCACATCGATGAGGACGAGCCCGGGCTTTCCCAACTGTTTTTGCAATGTGTCCGTGTCGATCAATAACGGGTTATTCATGGCACTCCTCTTGATAGCGATCAGCCCTCAGCTGTCAGCCTTAAGTTTGCAGCTCGGCGAGTCCGGCTGAACGCTGACAGCTGCCTGCTGACCGCTCTCGCGATTCAACACCGCCGCAAGGTTTCCTGTCAGCGGAATGTCCCGTCGATAAATTTCAAACCGATAGGGCTCGTCAGCCGTCAGCCCATACTTCGTGCGCAACATCTCATGCTGCCCATCGGTGAGGATATGGTACTGCACTAGGGTCTTCAGAACCAACCCCTCTGATTCGGCCGGCATCCGGTAGGAAAACCGGTATTCCCGGCTGGCCAGCGGCATGAGCCGATTGTCATACAGTTCCACAATCGCCGGCTGCCAGAGAATCCAGCGTCCCATGGTCGACTGTTGCGAGTCCCGCACCTGTTTGGCCCGATCCTCCACCGCAAATTCGACCGTAAAATGCCGATCAGGATCGCCGGTCGGAATCTTATGACCCGCGCCGGCATTGACGAGCGTAAGAGTGAACGTCACTTGCTCACCCGGCTTGGGGTTGGGCGGATCGGCCTTCACTTGAACTGCCACGGCCCGCTTCACCATGTCGGGATCGTGGCCGCCCTTCCAGAGATGCTGGCGTCCCCGCCGGATCGGACTGTTCGTGGCCACCGGCCGGTCGATCTCGGGCATGTGGCAACTCTGGCAAATGAAACCCCGCTCCTTCATAAAGAACTTGCCTTCATATTCCGCATACGTCCCGCAGGGCCCGACGCGATAGAACTGCACCGGGCCGGAAACGACGTTATGACAACGGTTGCACACCTGCGTCGTGCGGAAATTCGGATCGAACTTCGTCGGATGGGGCGCGGCCGAATCGTCATAGGGGCCGTAGATCACCCCATCGCGCACGTGGCAGGCGGCGCAGGTGACCGACTCTTTCTGATAGGCCGCATCGTAATGCGGATTCGGCTCCTGCACGGCTTTTTCCACTCGCCCGCGAGGAATTTCTTTGATGCGCGTCGGCTGCTGATTCTCCAACGGCGTATGGCAGTTCAAGCAGACCCAGATGTTCTTGTCCTTTTTCCAGTAAGCTTGGAAGAACGGATCCTCATAGGCATGGGCGTGGATACTCTCTTTCCACTCTTTGTAAATCTCCGTATGGCAACTCCCGCAGGACTCAGCGCTCAAACTCGCCAGCCCCTCGGGAACTTTCTGAAATGGAATGGCGTGCGCGTATTCGTCTCGCAATCCGAAGATCACCACCGGTTTGATCTCGGTGTAATAGACGTAGATCGCCGCCGCTGCCGCGATCACCGCACCGAGGCCGATCTTGAGTCCGCTGGTCATGCGTGCAGCAACGCCGTGAGGTGAGAGTCCACCGACGCCGCCAGTGCCGGAAGGGTATAACCGCCTTCGAGTGAGGAAAGAATGCGACCGCCCGCATGGCGCTTCGCAATTCCAACGACGATGCCGGTCAACTCGGCATAGCCTGCTTCGGTGAGTCCCATACTCGCGAGCGGATCGTCTTTGTGGGCGTCAAAACCGGCTGAGATGATCACAAAGTCCGGTTTGAATACATCCGCCGCTGGCACAAGGACCTTCTGAAAGACCGTCCGATACTCGTCGTCCCCCTCACCGGCTTTCATCGGTACATTAATCGTGAATCCCTCACCCGCTCCCCGCCCTCGTTCGGATTCTCGGCCCGTTCCTGGATAATGCGGGAACTGATGCGTACTGAAAAAGAGCACGGAGGGATCGTCTTCAAAACTG
The DNA here is from genome assembly GCA_046717045.1 of Nitrospiraceae bacterium. Taxonomy (GTDB): domain Bacteria; phylum Nitrospirota; class Nitrospiria; order Nitrospirales; family Nitrospiraceae; genus JBKJWE01. Next base: position 4,752 of record JBKJWE010000286.1, read on the forward strand.
TGTTGCGTGCCGTTGCCATGGTGCACGTCCCAATCGACAATCAACACGCGCTGGAGTCCATGGCGGCGCTGCGCGTAGCGTGCGGCAATCGCCACATTGTTGAAGAGGCAAAATCCCATGGCACGGTTCGCTTCCGCATGGTGCCCGGGCGGTCGTACCGCACAAAAGGCATGCTCCACCTGCTTATTCACGATGGCATCAACCGCCGCCAAGACCCCACCGGCGGTAAGATAAGCCGCGGTCAATGAGCCTGGCGACATCGAGGTATCGGGGTCGAGCGAGACTCGGCCACTCGCCGGCGCATGTTCAGCCAACGACGCGACATACTTCGGGGTATGAACTTTGGTGATCCACTCATCTTCAGCTCGCCGCGGTTCGATTCTCGTCAGCTGTTTCAATATGCCGCTCTGTTCAAGGTGCTGCATGATCGCGCGCAGACGGTTGGGCGACTCAGGATGCCCGGCTCCCATGTCGTGTTCAAGATAGCGTGAATCGTAGACGAGGCCGGTTTTGCCCATGGTAGAACCCGTGAAGCGTGAAATGTGAAGCGTCGTTTTCAATTTACGAGATACGCTTCACGAGAGACGAGTGACGCTGTCAGATTATCACGCACGAAAGAGCATAGACAATGAGCGCCGCCACTGCTATCGTCTATTTACTGGAGGGACTGATGCCGAATCCACGAATCGAACCCTTGAAGAAGGTCCTTGCGATCGATCCGAACGACGACGTCGCTTGGTTTGGCTTGGGGAAAGCCTATATGGAAGATGGAACTTTCGAGGAAGCCGCTAAAGCTCTGCGGCAGTGTATTGTAGTGAAACCCACCTATTCAGCCGCCTACTACGCACTCGCGCAATCGCTCCAGAAACTGAATCGCTTCGACGAATGCCGCACCGTGTGCGGTACCGGCATCGAGGTCTCCACCAAGAACGGCGACGCGATGGTGACGAAGAATCTGGAGATGTTGAAAAGTTCACTGCCCGGATAAATGTTTCTCTATCCGCGACTCAGAGAATCTGCTGAAACATCTCGTCTTGCCGCTCAGTGAGGATCGCTCTCGCCGTAGGATTCTGAACGAGCACCCTGACTCTCGGATAGCCTTTCTGATGCTTCGTCCGCTCCACGAGTTCGACATTCGCGAGCCAGGTCGCGGCTTGTGCTGGGAGAGGCGTGACATCCCACAAGACAATCAGCACCGCTCTCAGGTGCGGAAACCTTTGCAACAGCAATGTGACCGATCCCGCAAGCTGTTTGAGGTCCAGTCTGATCTCTTCACGCTTTGTCTGCCGTCCTCCTTGCAGATCCGCTCGCGGAATCGAAATGCTCAGGACCACCGGATCGCAATAGTCGGCTAGCTGCTTGGCCTTTTGCTGAATACGCGCAAGGATCCCATGGATGAGGATGACGCCGCGGTCTTCTTCGAGACTCTGCCCCTCTTTATCCAACAGCCCTCGCACCGGCAATCGCCGTCGTTCGGCCGATCCAACCATCGCCGTGACTTCGACGAAGAACCGCTC
>JBKJWE010000287.1:0-3656 GCA_046717045.1 Nitrospiraceae bacterium
GCGACCAAGACACGTCGCGTCTTTTCGTTCATACTAAATTAGTGCTTTCTCAGTTCTCTGGCCGGATTGCCCACAACTGTTTGACCCGATACCACATCACGAATGACCACAGCCCCGGCACCGACAAGACTGTTATCGCCGATACGTATATTCTGAATAACGCTTGCTCCGATCCCAACCTGGGAGCCTTTCCCAATATAGACGTTACCCGCCAGGTGTACACCGGGCGAAAGATGGGACCCGTCTTCGAGAACACAGTCATGATCGACTGTCGCACCCGTATTGACGATGACGTGTCGGCCTATTCTAGCGGCTGCATTCACCACGACGCCCGCCATGATGACTGTCCCGCCGCCGATCTGCACATCATCGGCCACAACAGCACTCGGGTGAATTGCAGTGACCAGCCTGAACCCCGCGTTTTCTAATAGGCCGGCCTTGTGCAACCGGGCATGATTCTGCCCGATCGTGACGATCGCCCCTTCAACTCCCTTCTGTCGTAGCTCGGGTAACACTTCCTCGCCGCCTAGTATGTGAAATCGTCCCAGGCTCTTTTGGTCTTTCGCGGCGGCGTCATCCACAAACCCAACAAGCTCTAGTCCGGGCATTGCTGAGACGATGTCCGCAACCACTTTGCCATGCCCACTCGCGCCATATAAGATCAGCTTCATCCTTCGTGGACTAATAGGTAAGCTGCTTCTGAAGTAATTGTAAATCGATGCGGAGCTCACGAAGGACTTGAACCAACCGTCGACTCGCCGTGCCATCCCCGTAGGGATTCACGCAGGCCTGCACGCGAGATTGAAACTCTGTGTCGTGCAACGCTCGATGAATAGCGTTCTGAATCTCTCCCCTGGCAGGAGGAACGTCGATCACGTTCGTGCTGCGTTCACGGCCCGCTTGCCGCGGGCCGATATTGACCACCGGGACATGGAACGAGGGCGCTTCAATAATCCCGCTACTGCTATTGCCGATGAGTACCGCCGCATGTTTTAGCACACTCACGTACGTCGTGTAGGACAGATTCCGGAAAATGTGCAGCCACGGCTCACCTCTATACGACTCAATGACTTCGATCATTCTCCGGCCGCCAGAATCTGAGTTGGGATAGACGACGATAGCCTGATGATCCACCTTCCTAACCGCCTCAAGTGTTTCCTTCATATGCATTCCCGACGCGTCCGCTTCCGTTGAGACAGGATGTTGCACAATCACAAGGAAGGGCTTCTTCAACGGAATGCCCAGCTCCTCCTTCAAGTGCTCCAACCCATACAGCTTCTGCGTCAAAATGGTGTCCAAGCTTGGCGCCCCGACCTGATGAATGGTGTCCGAGCGTTCCCCCATCTTTATCAAACGGGCTCGACTTCGCTCGGTGGCCACAAAGTGCACATGAGCAAATTTACTCGTCGCATGGCGCATCGATTCGTCCAGTCCCCCTCGAGTGACTTCACCACCGTGAAGATGCGCTACAACTTTGTTCAACCCCGCTCCGCTGACCGCTCCGGCAAAGGCTTCCACTCGATCACCCAGCACAAGGACGACGTCGGGATTAAGGCTTTCCAGAGCTTGCGCCATCCCATAGATCCCAATTCCTATCGACTTGACCATCGCACCATGGTTATCACCTGAAAACAGCATATCCACACGTGCTGCGATGTCGAAACCGTCCTGCTCAATCAATTGATAGGAATTTCCAAATTCATGGGAGAGATGCATTCCTCCAACTATCACACCAAGCTGAAGGCCGCTCTTTCGTATCTCTACCATGACAGGTCTGAGCAAACCGTATTCAGCTCGGGTCCCCGTGATCACGCAAATTCGCTCGACCTTCTTACCCTCAACAATCATTGAATGCTTCCCGATCGATTACCTCTCCAGCTTGTATATTCTTGCGCACGCGACGTCCAACCACATCATCGTAAAATTTGGCGGAAATACCATTCCCGGGACGTTTACAGGCAATCATGTTTTCACGAAGGATCGTCCCGGCAGGAATCGCCACCGCGGCGACAAGGCTTCTTCTGGCTATCACACGATTTGAAGCCTCACATGAGGCTGGTACCTTGACTCCATTTCCGAGTGCGGCCTCGACCATTCTGATTTTCGCCACCATTTGCTTGAATTCGGCGGGCTCAAGAGACGCTCGATGATCTGGTCCAACCATGTCTCGACTAAGCGTGAGGTGTTTTTCAATCACGCACGCTCCAAGCGCCACCGAAGCCAAGGCCACTTCAATCCCCAACGTATGATCGGAGTAGCCAACCGGATACTTGAATTTGTTCCGCATCGTAACCATCGCGAAGAGGTTCACTTCTTCTGGCGGAGCAGGATATTCAGTGACGCAATGCAGGATGATGACGTCCTTGCATCCTGACTTGGCCATTTCTTCTAACGCCTCCCGCACTTCCTCGAGAGTGGACATCCCCGTTGAGAGGATTACCCGCTTGCCTTTGCTCGCTATGTGGCGCAAAAGAGGAAAATTGGTGATCTCCCCGGACGCAATCTTGAAATATGCCATTCCTAATGAATCCAACAGGTCGACGCTGGTCCCATCAAATGGCGTGGCCAGAAAGAGAATGCCCTTCTTATCGCAATACCCTGCCAATACTGCCAAAGCCTCCGCAGTTAGCTCCAGTCGCTGAAGCATGGCCAGTTGCGATTCACCTGACCCAGTAGTTTCCACCTGATATTCAGCTTTCGGTGCGTCGGATACCGCGAGTTCTTCCGCACGGAATGCCTGGAATTTCACGGCATCTGCTCCGGCGTCAACTGCCGCATCAACGAGACGCTTCGCAAGATCTAGATTGCCGTTGTGATTGACCCCCGCTTCTGCGATAACGAAGCACGTCGGGAAAGGAGCCTTACGGTCATGGCTTTTCGTCATCTCCATGGAGGCACTCCTGCATATGGAATGGGACTGGGTAATAAATGTCGGTGCCCAATCCCTGCATGGGCGAATGAGCTGGGTGCGGCGCTGATCTCTTGCCGCGAGAAAGGTTTCGACCGCTCCGATTGCATCTTCGGGAATGGTTTCAGGCTGGCTCCCCCACCACCAGTCAACTTCAGTGAGATTTCTAACCGTAGAATCCCCTGATAGCGTCAACGACTTCAGTCTGCTGCGCGGCTGTGAGCTCCGGATAAATCGGAATGGCCACCGTTTCTTTTGCCGCACGCTCAGCCTCTGGAAAGTCTCCTTCCTTATTGCCCAGGTAACGGAAACACTCCTGCATATGGAAGGGAACCGGGTAATAAATTTCGGCACCGACTCCTTTTTCCTTCAGATGGGCCATCAGGCCGTCTCGCTGTTTTGCTCGAACCACAAATTGATTGTAGATGTGGTAATGCTTGTGCCCCGAGTCGCGATAGACCGGCGCCGGCAACTGGACACTCCCTTTCTCGATCAGTCCGCTTTCCCGGAAAAGGGTTTCATAACGTTCGGCATTCTCCTGTCGCCGCCCCGTCCAGCCATCAAGACGATTAAGTTTCACGTTCAATACCGCAGCCTGCAGGCTGTCCAGCCGAAAATTTCCTCCGATGTGTTTGTGATAGTACTTAGGCTTGCTCCCATGCACGCGAAGGACTTTGATTTGCTCAGCCAGCTCGACGTCGTTGGTCACGACCATGCCGCCGTCGCCCAATGCGCCAAGATTCTTGCT
>JBKJWE010000288.1:0-5565 GCA_046717045.1 Nitrospiraceae bacterium
CGTTTGCCAACCGCCGCCCTGTGCTGCCGCTTATTCTAGAGCGAGCTCAATACACCCTTCTGTTGATGGTACCAGCGATCCTGTTGTCACTCGTCCTTGGAATCGCGCTTGCCATCGTTTCGGTTCGAAAGACTAATGGCGCGGTCGATAACGTAGTTTCTGGTGTCGTGCTGCTCGGTTACTCAATCCCGTCGTTTTGGCTAGCTCAGATCCTTGTGCTCTGCTTTGCAATTGGTCTCTCCTGGCTTCCTGCTGCCGGAATGCGGTCTTTGAGAGTGGAAACGACCGGTTGGGCGGGCGCCGGGGATTTGTTGCGGCATATGATTTTGCCGCTGTTCACAATCATCATGTTCAAGCTGGCGGTGTTCCTGCGCGTGGCGCGGGCAAGCATTCTTGGTGTCATGCACGACGACTATGTGGCCACTGCGAGGGCCAAAGGTGTCTCCGAGAGACGGATAATGTGGCGCCATGTGCTCCCGAATGCGATTATCCCCGTCATCGCCGTGCTGGGCTTTCATTTTGGAAACGCACTGACCAATGCGATTTTGACCGAGACGGTGTTTGCATGGCCAGGCCTCGGATCGTTGTTCGTGAAAGCGATCGCAAACCGGGACTTTCCCGTCCTGCAAGGCGTTCTTATTCTGTCAACGATAATGGTCGTTGCGGCCAACCTTATCGCCGACCTTCTCGCCTCGCTTGCTGATCCCCGCGTTCGCAGAAATCTGAGCGCTGCCCATGCATGATGTGCAGTCGAGCTTGACATCTTCCGGAATAGCGGGACCAGCCGCCGCCAGGCGCTTACTGGCCTTGCCCAAAATTGGAAAGACGGGTTGGACGGGTGCACTGATTTTGGTTGCCTATGTCGTCGGGACGCTTGTTATTCCGGGCATCATCGGAGGCGATCCGGCGGCGACCTCCGCCGAACTTCTGCGTCAGCCGAGCGCCGCCCATTTCTTTGGCACGGACAATCTCGGGCGCGATGTTTTCCTTCAGTTTCTCTACGGCGTACGAGCTTCACTCACGGTCGGTGCGTCTGCCGCTGCAGCGGCGACTCTGATTGGAATCCTGGTAGGGTCCTCAGCCGGCTTTGTTGGTGGGCGCGTCGACCTCGTCGTCATGCGCGTTACCGAGATATTTCAGGTTATTCCCGCCTTCGTCTTGGCAGCTGTGATCATCTCGATGTGGGGTGCTGGCATAACGCGCGTCGTGACGGTCATTGCGCTGCTCGCCTGGCCGCAGATCGCACTGGTCGTGCGCGCCGAGGTGCTGCGTATCAAAAGGCTGGACTTTGTAGATGCTGCCCGCTGCCTGGGCTATGGAGAAACCTTCGTTTTGCTTTTCGAAGTCGTACCGAACGCACTCCGGCCCGTGCTCGCTCTGACCACGCTTGTGATCGGCCAGGCGATACTATTGGAGGCAGGATTGTCCTTCCTAGGCTTGGGCGACCCGTCGCTATTCAGCTGGGGAAGAATGCTTAGCGTGGGTCAGAGCTATCTAATGACGGCTTGGTGGCTTTCGGTTTTTCCTGGCCTAGCAATCTTTCTTACCGTGCTTGCCTGCAACCTCTTGGGTGATGGGATCTCGGGATATCTCAATCCAAAGGACAAAGGCCGATGAACGTTGCGACCGGCCGTGGCGTCGCCGACATCAGCGATTTGCGAATTGTCTACCGAGTAGGACAATACGTCGTCCACGCGGTCTCGGGAGCGTCGATCTTTGTCGGCGAAGGCGAAACCGTGGGAATTGTCGGCGAGTCCGGATCGGGAAAGTCGACGATTGCGCGCGCTCTCATAGGGCTTCTTGACCGTCGCACCGCGCACATTGTCGGCGGGCGTATCCTACTGGATGGCAAGGATGTCACGAACTACACGCCTGCCCAATGGGAGAAGATGCGCGGTAACCCTGCGGCGATGGTTTTCCAGGATCCATTGTCTTATTTGAATCCCGTGGTGACCGTTGGCAACCAAATCGCCGAAGGAATCCGAATTCACGATCCGGAGACAAACATTCGGACGCGTGTTGCCGAGCTTTTGGAAATGGTAAAGCTACCGCCTTCCGTAACAAACTCGTATCCGGACGAACTTTCTGGCGGGATGCGTCAGCGTGCTCTCCTCGCGATTGCGCTCGGCTGCAGGCCCAAACTTCTCATCGCCGACGAGCCTACTACGGCGCTCGACGTGACCACACAGGCAGAAATCGTCGAACAGTTGCGCGAGCTTCAGAGAAAGCTTGGAATGGCGTTGCTCTTGATCAGTCACGATCTCGGTCTTGTCGCATCGCTATGCGAGCGCATTTACGTAATGTATGCAGGCAGCACTATTGAATGGGGATCGAGTAGGGATGTTTTTGAATCGCCCAGGCATCCCTATACTGACGGGCTCCTCGCAGCCGCTGAAGGGCGCCGAACACGGGACGGTATGTTCGTCACTGTTCCCGGTGATGTTCCTAATCTAACGGCCGGTATATCCGGTTGTCCATTTGTGCCTCGCTGTTCCTTGGCGCATGCGAATTGTGTGGAGATGCCCGCTCCAAGCCCTGTAGGAACTGGTGGTATACACTTCGTCCGGTGCCATGCGGTTGCTACGAGAGCTTCTTGCAAAGATGAGTCAGAATATGTTGCAAGAAAGTAGTGCTAACGTTCCTCTCATTGCACTCAACAGCGTCTCCAAGACGTTTACAAATCTGGCCGGGCACCGGGTACACGCGCTCCGGCGGGCAAGCCTTTCCGTTTATCAAGGGGAAGTCGTTGCCGTTGTCGGCGAAAGCGGATCTGGCAAGTCGACTCTCGCGCGCATTGCGTTAGGCATCGTTAAGCCGGATGAGGGACAAGTCTTCGCTTTCGGCCACGACTGGAAGTCGCTTGGCAAAAAAGATCAGCAGTGGATACGAGCCGCAATACAGCCAATCTTCCAGGATCCGAGCGCGTCCTTCAATCCGCGTCGGTCAATCCAGAAAGCATTGAGCTTGGCATCTTGGGGTTACGAGGGCGATCAGACCAAATTTGCGCTACAACTGCTTGGTAGCGTAGGGCTGCATCCCGCACGCGACTACTTGCAGCGTTATCCGCACCAGCTCAGCGGCGGCCAGCGGCAGCGTCTGGCCATCGCCAGGGCGCTGGCCATGCAGCCGGCCCTCATCGTGGCCGACGAACCCCTGTCAGGAGCAGATGTTTCGATCCGTGGCCAAATCCTTAATTTGCTGCTTGAGATCCGCGCCACCCGAAACGTCAGCTACCTCATGATCACTCACGATATATCGATCGCACGTTCGTTCGCTGACCGGATCGCGGTCATGAAGGAAGGCGAAATCGTTGAGGAGGGGGCTGCCGAAAGCGTCTTGTCTGATCCGCAGAGCACGTACACACGAAAACTGATCGATTCCGTCACGACATTGACGCGAAAGGCGTTCTGAAGGTTCTACCGTTTGTTCCGGTCGGAGCGCATCAACTGGGCAAAGCGAATAGTCATAGAGAGAAACCGAAAATCCGATGTCGCGTTCGAACGAGAAGATGCATTTGGTAGGCGTATGGGGACCTCCAGGAGCGCATGTTGCAGGTTGGAGAGAGGCGGATGCTCTTGGACCTGAGGTCTATAGCTTCAACAGTCTCACAGAGGTTGCGCAACTGTCGGAAAAAGCAAAGCTGGACGCCCTGTTTTTCGCCGACGCGAACTTCATGCCCACTACTGAGCTAGTTGAAAAAAAGGATACCGCTGCCGAAGGCTATCCCAAGATTGTCCGCTTGGAAGCAATTTCGCTGATATCCGCTATAGCTGCCGTGACCTCGCGGATGGGAGTCATCGCCACCGCCTCAACAAGCTTCGATGAGCCGTTTCGCCTTGCTCGCGCCATGGGCACAGTGGACCTGCTCAGCGGCGGGCGCGCCGGATGGAATCTGGTCACTTCACAGGTCGACGGTGAGGCGTGGAACTTTGGCCTTGATCAACACATCGAACACGACGAGCGCTATCGTCGCGCTCGCGAATTTTTTGACACATGTGCGGGGCTTTGGGACGGTTGGGACGACGGCGCCTTGGTCATGGACAAGAAGACCGCGCGGTACTCGGATGTCGAGAAGATTCGAGTCCTGAATCACGTGGGCAAATATTTTAAGGTCAAGGGTCCGCTTAACATGCCCCGTTCGCCCCAAGGCCGGCCCATCATTGCGCAGGCAGGCGCATCGGGGCCGGGCAAGGAACTTGCCGCCGCTATCGCTGACATTATTTTCGTTGCAAGCTCGACGCTTGAAGATACCAAAAAATTTCGCGACGACGTGCGGTCGCGGGCGGCGGCGCAGGGACGCTCGCCGGACTCGTTCAAGGTCTTGCCCGGGTTAATGCCGATTGTCGGTCGCACGGAATCGGAAGCGAAAGAGCATTATTCCCGGCTGCAAGAAAACATCACCGACGAGCAGGGCTTGATTGCGCTGCGTCGGATCTCCGTTGGAGTTGATTTAACAAAGTACCCGTTGGACGGGCCATTGCCTGAGCTGCCGCCTACCAACGGGGCGCAGGCGCGTCAGCAAATCATTATCGATTGGGCACGAAGGGAAAACCTCACCTTGCGCCAAGTAGGCCGCCGTTTCGCGGAAACAGATGGGCACAATCTTGTTTTTGGCACTCCAGAGCAGATCGCGGATCTCATGGAAGAATGGTTTCGAAGTGAGGCCTGTGACGGATTTTGCGTACTGTATCCATACTTTCGGCGGGGCATTGAGGATTTTGTCCAGCTCATCGTACCTGAACTCCAGCGACGCGGGCTTTTCAGGAGGGAATATGAGGGCAGAACCTTGCGAGAGAATCTCGGGCTCCCAAAGCTGTAATTTGGACGTAGCGAGACAAGGTCAACGCTAGATCAGACGACTTTTCGTGAACCTAGGTGGTGAGGAATGGAGATGTCGGACAGGGAGGCCGTGGCTTTTGTACTTGAATCATTAGGTTACGATGGTCTCGTTCAGCGAAGAAGAAAAATTGCGCAACCTGGGCCGGAACAAGTGCTCGTCAAAATGCGAGCCGCTTCATTGAATTTCAGAGATCTCAAGATCCTGAAGGGCATCTATGCCATTCAACCCAGATTGCCAATCGTCCCTCTGTCGGACGGAGCCGGTGAGATTGTGGAGGTTGGGAGCGGCGTCAAGAGTTTCAGAATTGGCGACAGGGTGGTCGCCACTTACATGGAAGGCTGGCACTCGGGCCCGGTGACCGCCGAGCGCAAGGGATGGAAGCAGAAATCGGGCGATGTCGACGGTACCGCGATTGAGTATGCCGTCTACGACCAAGCTGACGTGCTATTGATACCTGACTCTCTTTCCTATGAAGAAGCAGCGTGTTTGCCTTGCGCCGGTGTGACGGCGTGGCACGGGCTGGTTTATGCAGGTCGTATCAAGCCAGGTGACGCGGTGCTTGTGATGGGCAGCGGTGGTGTTTCCGTCGCCGGTTTGCAGATAGCCAAGATGAGTGGCGCTCGTGTCATTGCGTTGTCTGGGGATGACGAAAAGCTGCACCGTCTATTGAAGATCGGGGCGACAGACGGACTAAACTATCGAACCACGCCGAACTGGGGGAGGGC
>JBKJWE010000289.1:0-3452 GCA_046717045.1 Nitrospiraceae bacterium
CCTGCGCAGTCACAGGCGTCGGCGATCATTCGGCTTGAAGCCAGCGAAGAAGAAACCTCCGGTGCTGAGACGAAATACGTCGGGCAAGGGATGATCGCCTATCAAACCGGTCCATTATCGAATTGGAATCGATGTACGGCGCTCGTTTACGGAAAGGGCACAGTACCCATGCGTGTGTTTCAGGCCTTCATTCACGTGGAGGAGCCACCGGCTGACTCGACGGCATCCCAAAAAGGTTTTGCGAAGATCGAATTGCTCTACGGCATAGTCGGGGGCTCGCAAGAAGCCACCACGGGCAGTCCGGCTTACATCAACTACAACTGTTTTCCCAATAAGCCCAAGCCCTATTGCTTTTGGTCTTGTTACTACATCAGCGGGCGCGCCGAAGTAGCCAAGATGCCGGAACAAATGTTTCTCCTCCAAGATTGGACCTATGTTGGAAGAGACGGCGTGGTGGCCACGAAGACGCTCAGAAGTACCTGCGGCGACATGTGTGACCAGGAAGTGGCTACCTTCACGCTGAGAGAGGGAGAAAGTTCGCCGGCGCGCCGGTAGTTTCGAGGAATAACGAACGGATAATTTCTGCTCGTAAGACTTTCCCCAGCTTCTGTGGATAACCCTGTTCATAAGCTCACGCAGCAGTGAATTTCCTTCCCATTCCGCCATTCGCGATACGTCTTTGCCTAGAATTTAGGCATTGTTCCAGTTGCATGTGCCACCACAAGATATGGTGGTCCTAAGGGTTAATCCTCGCTGAAACACCAAATACTAGATGGACAGTATCGTTTGGCCTATTGGTGCGATGAATCGCCTGTCCTGCCGCGGTGCATCTCACATGGTTATGCACAGACTCCATGCCAGACGGCGATTTCTGCTCCATCCTTAAAAGTCCAGAAATGAGGGCTTGACAGGCACTCGGAATATATGTAACCATTGGTTACACTATGAAGCCGATCGATCTCAAGCGGATTCGTGAACAACTCGGGCTCACGCAGCAGCAATTGGCCGACGCGTTGCACACGACGCGTGTGTCGGTGGCGCGATACGAAACCGGCATGCGGCGGATTCCCGGCATGGTGCAGGTGGTGCTCGAACGATTGAATCGGGCGACGGAGATTCCAATGGCTGGGATCGTGGCTGCCGGTTCGCCGATCCAGCCGGTTGCGCAATCAGAACTGGTCGATGTGCCGCCGAGCATGCTGCAAGGCGGCAAAACGTTTGCGCTGCGGGTGAAAGGGGAGTCCATGAAGGATGACGGCATTCTCTCCGGCGATCTGGTGGTGGTCCGCAAGCAGGAGACGGCTCGAAACGGTCAAACGGTCGTGGCGTTAGTCAATCAGGAAGCGACGGTGAAGATCTATTTCAAAAAGGACTCACACATTGAACTGCATCCGGCGAATGCCGCGATGAAGCCGATCGTGGTCAGGCCGTCGGACGAATTTCATATTGAAGGCATTCTCATCGGCGTGATTCGTCATTGCACGAACTAAATCGAGGAGGGAGACGACGATGCAGACAGGAAGAGCAGTAGCGACAGACCGGCTCGTGGACTTGGAGCGGACGGTGGATTCGTTGAATGGACAGTTGCGTGAGATGCAATGGGAACTGTATCGGGCCAAAGCCGAACCGTTGCCTACACGTTTATGGCGGACACTTGTGCCGCACAAAATGGGGGCCTTCATGTCCGCGGTCTGCAATCGGCGTATCCGTCCGAACACAAAGGTGGTGTCCCATGTTGGTTCAAGAATCTAGTGCGCAGATCGTCGTGGAGGGTCCGTGCTCGGATTGCGGTGCGACCGTTGGTCGACGAATGGAGTGTGTCGACGGCGTGACCCATTCGACGGTGGAACTCTGTGTGGGCTGTTGGAACGCCTATCGACAGCGGCAGGTCTTTGCCGGGGGCTGTTGCGGGTAAAGAGAGGAGGGCGGTATGCGAGCGGTAGCAGAGACAACATGGCTTTCCTTTTCCGGTGGGCGAGACGAAGATCCGGGTCGACGCACGGGGGCCGGTGTCACCCAGGATTGGTTTCTGGCGTTGCGCCATGCGCGGGTGCCGTTTCATCCGAACGACCGATTGCTCTTGCTCTATGGGCATTCGCTTGTGTTTCGGCTGGGATTGTATGCCGCCACGGAGCGGGCATTGGCGGGCGAGCCGGTGTTGTATCTCGACGGAGCCAATACCTTCGATCCATTCGTCATCGGACGGGTGGCTCGGGCCCACCGCCAAACTCCGCGGACGATTCTCTCATTGGTCCATGTGGCGCGGGCCTTCACCTGCCATCAAATGGAACGATTGGTTTCGGATTGTCTGGGCGCCGCTCTCGATCGCTATCAGGCTCGCATCGCGGTCGTCTCCGGCCTCTTCGAGACGTTCTATGACGAAGCGGTGCCGGATCACGAGGCCTCGCGGCTGTTCGGCCGCATGATGGAATCGATCAGACGTCTGACTCAACAGGGCTATACTCTGCTGTGTTTGTGCCCGCCGCCTCCGGTGCTGACACCGGCGGGTCGGCACCGGCTCGATCGACTTCGCGGTCAGGCCGATCGGGTGATTCGTGTGCATGAAGAGCAGGGTGTTGTCCGGCTTGAGGAAGAAGGCCGAGAAGACAATCAATCCTGGGAAGTTGCACGCACCGTATTGGAGCATCGCTAGCGCGATGGGCAGAACGCTCGCCACCTTTACACAGTTGGTCCAGCGGGAGATCGCGAGTTGGCGACGGTATCGGCGCGCCTTACGTGCGGAAGATCAACAGGCGCTGGATGAGTTATTTGCCGTAGCGCGCCGGCATTCGGCGGCTGGGGCCTACCTTGCGCGCGATACGCCGTTCGATGTGATGCTGCTTTCGATGATGGTAGAACAACAAAAACAGCTTCAACGGTTATCGCAGACTCTCCTCGATCATGAACACCGTACCTCCCACCCACCATCTCACGGGATGGCTCCTTGATGTCTATCCCGTTCATGACGGCATGGCCGTATGGATTCTCGATGATGAAGGCGCTCGCCGGCGCCTCGTCGATCCCTATGCGCCTGCATTCTATCTCGCCGGCACACAGGCTGACCTCGCCCAAGCCGTTCGTTTTCTGACCCAATATCATATTGCCCACCGTTGTCGTACTGTCCTGCGTCGTGAGTTGTGGGATGCCGACACGATGCCTGTCCTCGAAGTGGCGATCGTTCAGCCGACTTGTTTTCAGCGGGCTGTCAGAGGGGTGATGGAGCAGACCTCCCGGCTCCATTTCTATCAGGCCGATGTGGCTCTTCCGCAGTTGTACTTCTACGACCGGGGGCTTTTTCCCCTCTGTCGTTGTGAAGCGGACATCACCATCGATGCCGTCGTTCAGTCGATTCGCGCCTCTGATTCGCCCTGGGATATCGACTATCCGTCGGCGCCGCTATCTATTATGGAGTTGATGCTGGAAGGAGGCTCTCCCAATCCCAACCATGGGGG
>JBKJWE010000290.1:0-3026 GCA_046717045.1 Nitrospiraceae bacterium
GTCTTCAACGGCACAATGAGCAACGATTTGGCCTGTGTCACCGTGACGAGGTGCTGATTGAAGGGATGGATCCGATCCAGAATCTTGCTCACGTCTCCGATCAACAACGGCTTCCCTTGCAGCAGAACCGTGCCTTCAGGAGTTTCCGGGTCGGTGACGGCAAACTCACGGGCCCGCGCAAAGGCTTGAATCTCAGCAGAAACGCCTAAAATTCGCGCATCATTCACCATGCCCTTCCGGGAGTCAAAAAACGAGATCATGGCCCGGTCGTAATGTAAGTCTCGCGTGAGGGTCTCAAGCACCTGTTGCAGGACCGCCTCTCGATCCAGCGTGGAACTAAAGAGGAGCCCCGCTCGATGCAATACGGTGAGATGATTAACTTTGCGCCGAAGCTCCCACGGGTATGCTCCTGTTCGAGGTAGGCTTCGCGAAGCTCTTCGTGCCGGAGTTCCACCGCGTTCACCTGTTCTTGGATCAGCGCTTCCCGTTGCTGGCTCTGCCTCTTGAGGCGCCGATTCAGGAGCATCCCCGACACCAGCAGAGGCACCACGCCTGCCAGCAGGGATTCGCCCAGCGTGAGACCGGGATACATGAATCGGACATAGCCGAACGCCGCAATCCCGGACGTCCCTCCCCACCATGCCCAGGCTGGATCGCGCCGGGTTTCCGGCTGCCACTGAACTTCCCATTCACAATACGCATCCCCGTTGACCACGCAGGCGCGGTCGCTGACGCGAGACGCCGGCAACGCATGCAGCCTAGGCGGCACCATGGAGATACGTCCCTTGGCCGACTCGCAAATCTGGGCGACACAGGCCTTCCGGTACGGACCGAACTGCTGATAGACGCGTTCCGGAAACGTCAGGCGCAAGATGGCCGAGCAGTCGGTGACCTCCACCACGGTGTACTCAAGACCCTTGGCGAACTTTTGCGCAAAATAGGGATACATCCGATGGATCTGCGCGAGACTGAACGGGCGGCCGAGCGTCTGAATCAGCGGGGAAATATGTTTGTGCCGCCCCACGTTCATATGGAAGGCAGGATCGTCGAGCAACTGGCGGCAGAATTCACGGAGATAGGAGGCAAACTCGTAGGAGTAGCTGTTCCAGACGTTCTTCAACTGCTCCGACGAGACATGATAGGCCCAATCCCTGATCCGCACGTTGGTGAGACGACAGAGTTCCTCGATCGCCTGTTTCGCGGCATCGGCTCCCTTCGTCCGCCTGACCCAGTCTTCCAAATATTCGACGTTGTCTCGGACAATCATGCCGCTGATGTCTTGGACTTGTTCACCCCGTTCGTCGACACCGAAGGGGACGAACAGCATGAACGGTCGCTCAAGGATGGTATGGTCCTTCGAGAGGAGTGTGTTCGCGGGAGCGGCGTGAGACGGCTCGGGACCTTGGTGTGTCGGCCCATTCACGATGGCGACTTCACCCATGCTAACGGCGTCCTCTGAATTGCCCGCTCCGGAACGGCAACGGTTCAGGCATTGATATTCACCTCAAGCATGGCGGGGTAGACTTTCCAGGGAGCCCACCCTTCCCCCTCCATCACGAGCTGCAATTCTTGTAGTTCACGGATGAACGACCGAAACGCCTTAACAGCTCGGCTCTGCCGCTCCGGGTGCATAGACTCGTACAGCGCCAGAGGCGTCAGATCCGTGAGCAGCGGTGTACGTGAGGCATTGAGCATGAAGTTCGTATTGACCAATCGTTGGTATACGTCCAAGGGATCCCGCCCTCCGTCTTTGTAGACGCGGCAGGGAATCGCATGGGTCCAGACTTGGTAGTTCCACAAGAATGATCCCAGCAGGTCATGGTGGACGCTGGCCAGATAAATACAGGAGGCCGCGAATCGAGCCAGACTGTCGCGGGTCGCGCGGGCCGGGGTGATCGGGATGCCATTCGGCACACCCCGATTGAGATCCTCCAGCCAACGGCACACGTGCTGATCCGCTTGCACAGCCTGGTCGGACTCATAGTAGAGCGCCACATAACGAGCCGTGTGCCGGTGCATCACCTCATAGATCGCGTGCAAGTTCGACTCGGTCGGCGTGTCAAATCCCGCCTGCAAGATCCCGCGCGTCTGGGCATAAAATTCAGGATCCCAGGCTTGCACCGTGAAGCCTTCCACTGTCTCCCGAAACAATCGATACATCTCAGGAGCCGGATAGCTGAACACTGTTTCAAAATCGCCCTCGGGCACGAGCTGCGATTCATTGCATAAGCGATTGCTCGCCTGAGTGCCGAATAAGTGGGCCCAGAGCAGGCGGCACATCGGATGGTACTCGGGAAAGGCGTTCCGCGTCATGGTCGAGAGATACTCCCCGCCGATGAGATGCACCCAGTTCCAATGACGCACCAAACTTGTATGGGTACTCACCGCACAGAGAGCGATCTGTCGCGCGGTCGCCCAATTGACATCGGTCGGTGTAGAACGACCCAACTCCGATTCGATGGTCACGGGATGCAATCGCCTGGTCTCTTGGTCGATGGCAAAGCGTACGCGGACGCCCAGCCGATAGAGCCCTGGTCTGGTTTGGTACCCATCAAGTAGGCGCAGATCCCATTCGAAGAGATTCGGTTCCACCGATTTCTTGAGATAGCCGGAAAACGGCCCTTGGACTGCCAACAGCCCAAGATCGGGAGTCCCCTCCAACGCCAACGGCAACGTCGGCGGCAGCAACACCTCTTGGATCGGAATCTTATTGCGTCGCGCCGCCTGTTCCACTGCCCCGCGATGACGCGCCGTATAGACGTGATCAAACGCGGCTCGTGGATTGGCATCGATGGACTGAAGCCCCGGCTGCATCGGGGAAAGCACACTGTAGAGTCGCATGAAGAACCGAGACAACCGATGCCGAAAGAAGGCTCGAATTCGCGGGTACTGTTCGTCGGCAGGAATTCGATCCGCAATCAGCACGTTCTCGATCGTGATGTTCGGAAAGATCTGTGTCAACGGAACCATATTGAGCGGCTCCGGATCTTTGGACAACCGCGTGACGTTTAGCCGGGCATTGGTTG
>JBKJWE010000291.1:0-4407 GCA_046717045.1 Nitrospiraceae bacterium
GTCATGCGGATCGTCCAGCCGAACGATTGCTTGTTGATCACATGAATAAGAACAACCGCAAGCAACAGGCCACCAATCACACCCAGTGCGGCTCCGATCAGACCCAAATATGCTGCTTCCCATAGCACCAGTCGCTCGACTTGTTTCCTGCTCGCACCAATGGCTTGTAGGGTTGCCAATTCACATCGCCTCTCCAACACCGCGGTCACTAAGGTATTCACAATGCCCAGGACGGCCACGAATACGGCGATCGCTTCGAGCACATAGGTCAGGACAAATGTCCGGTCGAAAATATCGAGAATCTCCTGCCGGAGGTCCTTGTTCCTAGTCACAAGCGGCGCCACCGCTGCCTTGTCTCGTGCGGCCATCTTGCGGACCACGGACTGTCTCACTTGCTCCACATCCGTTCCTGGTTTTAGATACAGGGGAAAGACTGTGACGCGCTCGTCCTGCCAGATGCGCTGATACTGCATGCGGTCCATGACCATCTTTCCACCGTCAGTGGCGTAATCGTAGAAAATGCCCTCGACGGAAAAGGACAACGGTCCCGCAGGCGTCGTGATCGTCAGCTTGCTTCCTTCTTGCAAGCCGAATCGATCCGCCAACACCTCGGAGACGAGAATACCCCCGGTGTCT
This sequence comes from Nitrospiraceae bacterium, assembly GCA_046717045.1. Taxonomy (GTDB): domain Bacteria; phylum Nitrospirota; class Nitrospiria; order Nitrospirales; family Nitrospiraceae; genus JBKJWE01. The sequence continues at coordinate 637 of JBKJWE010000291.1, forward strand.
GCGGCTCGATGCAAAATCACCTTCGACTCGCCGCACACCATCAGATAACGGCTGTGCCGCGCGTGGAGACGAAGATCCCTCGAGATTAGCGCCACCGGCTTTCCCTGAACATCCACACGCACGTCTCGATAGGTATCAACAGCCTCGATACCCTCGATCGCCGACAATGCCGCACGCCATTCTCCGGGTAAAGCGCGAGCGCTCTGTCCCACCTTCACGCCATGGAGCCAAGCGGGTGGCGCCACGATCAGATCCGCCATCACCGTATCGTTGACCCAGGCTTCGACGGTCTCGCGAAAACTCTTCACCATTACGGCCACGCCGATCATGATGGACAACCCGACCATTAGCGCGGAGACGGTGACCGCATTCCTGCCAGGATGTCGAGCCGTCTGATCCGCGGCGATCCGTCGCAAGCTCCCTCCCCGAGCAAGAATCGAGTGCTCCTGTGGTGAGCTTCTCATCCCCAACAGTTGGATACAGATGGGGGCGAGACAGGATAGTGCCCCTAAAAGACAGAGCGTTGAGAGATACCCGAAGAACGGCATCCCATTGACCGGCCCCATCAGGGACAATAAGCCGGCTGTCGCGAAGAGCGCGCCGGCAATCCACAACATTAGATGACCGCGCAGCTGTTGAGAGGTTTCATAGTCTCCAGGCGCCAGCGCACGAATTGTGATCGTGCGGCTGGCATCGACACTGGGTCCTAGCGCGCCAAGCATCGACACCATCATTCCCAGCAGCATTCCCTCTCCCACAGCCAGATAGGTCTGCCCATCGAACGCCACGAGCATCCCGCCCGATGCCACGGGCGCGTACAGGTCTGAAATCGTGCGGCTGACGAGTGTCACCAAACTGCGCGCGAGCCAGACACCACCAATCCCTCCAAGCAGCCCTCCGATCACACCGAGTAATCCTGCCTCCGCTAAGAACACTCCGGCGACACGTCGTTCGGTCATGCCGAGCGCCCGGTAAATGCCGATCTCACGTCGGCGTTGCGTCACGGCAAAGGCCATCGTGTTGTAGATCAAAAACATGCCAACGAGTAGTCCAACCCAACTCAGCACAGAGAGGTTGAGCTGGAACGCGCGCACCATGTTCTCGACCTGGCGCGATCGTTGAGCCGGTCGTTGGATGACGAGATGCGGCGGGAGCGCGGTTCGCACGGAAGTGGCGATCTCGTCGAGCGAACGATCGGACGTCGTCACCAGTTCAATCCGATCCAGCCGCCCGACCGAATCGAACAGCACCTGCGCCGCCGCAATATCCATGACTGCGAGACGATCCCAGAGAGAGGGCCTAGCCGCCTTGTCGTGGATCAAGCCCGCGACGTGTAGCGTGGCAAGTCGGCTGCCCGCGGCAATCTCAATGATGCCGCCGATGCTCAGATTCAAGTCGGTCGCAGCCTGACGCCCAAGATAGAGCGAATCCGGAGCCAAGAGGTTTTCCAACGCCCCCTGGGCTGTGGTCTGCTCGAACTGAAATCCGCGGGTACTGACCTCCGCCAGCAGATCCAACCCGAGGACCTGAATCCCCTCACCGCTGTGGCCGCCTTCCGTGACTACGACGCTCTCTTCGATGACAGGGCCTGCGGCGACCACGCCGGCTGTGGCGCGTACCGCCGTGATGACTGTTTCGTCGATACCCAGATCGCGCCCCACAATTTCCAACGTCGCAGGACCGGCCACCGTGGTCACTGCTCGCTCAAACGAGCGCAACACTTCGACGTTCGCCGTCCCGATGGCAATGGACGCTACCACGCCCAACGCCACCCCGATCACGCTCAGAAGTGCGCGAAATGGCTGCTGGAGCGCATGAGAACGGATCAGGACGAGATCGAGGATCGGTGGTAAACTCAACATGATGTCAGGCAGACGTAGGGAATGCGAGACGAAAGCAAACCGCGCCAGTACACAAAGAACGCGTGAAGGCAGGCGTCGAGGGGCTGCACAAATGCGTAGTTTCGTTTACAGAGTTACCCACCTTTGCTAGACTCGCTTCAGTTACCATAAGTGGAGAGAAAGACGATGGGATCGCGAGCCGCATTGCGGAAACAAATTCAGCCGGCCGAATCAGAACTCGATGCGGAGGTCCTGACCCCTCGGCAGAAAGACATCCTCCGCCTGGTGTCGCTCGGGCATACGAACCGAGAAATTGCCGGCATGCTGGAGATCAGCGTGCGGACCGTCGAGGTGCACCGCTTCAATTTAATGCGGCGACTGAACGTGCGGAACGTCGCGCAACTGCTCCGTCGGGCCCTTCAGCTAGGCATTCTGTCCCGATCCTTCGGATCGAAATAAGCCTAGAGTTCCTTCAACTTCCCACGGCAGTCGTCCAGCGTGTTGTATCCCTTCTGGCTGAGCTGCGCCGCGAGTTCCATCTCCAACCGCCCGAAAACCTCAAGCCCTTCCTCGACTAACACCGTACCGATTTGCACCGCCGATGCGCCGCACAAGACATGCTCGAAGGCATCGACGCCGTCCACGACACCACCTGTCCCGATAATCGGCATGCGCCCCTCGAAGTGTTTCCAAAAGGCTCGCACATTGGCCAACGCCACTGGTTTAATGATTGTCCCCCCGAGTCCGCCAAACCCGCCTTTGGGTTTGATCACCACCGTTTCACGTTTCGGATCGACGACGAGGCCGTTGCCGACGGAATTGATGAGGTTCAAAAAATCGACGCCGCAGCGGCCGATGACATCGCCCATGATCTTGTGATGAGCTGGATCGAAATACGGCGGCAATTTCACGCCCATCGGCACGGTGATGATTTTCCGCACTCGTTTGAGCAAGCGCTCGGACGCCTCGGCATCGTACCCAATCTGTGGCTTGCCCGGAATGTTGGGGCACGACAGATTTACTTCGATTAAGTCAGGCTGACTCGCGTCAATCACTTCGGCAATGGTCGGAAAGTCGTCTTCGCATAATCCAGCCACGCTCGCAATGACCGGTTTTCCACAGCGCTTCAATTCAGGTATCAAATCCGCATAAGCTTTGTATCCCAAATTTGGCAGCCCCATCGAATTGATCGATCCGCCGGGAAACCCGTGGTAGCGCGGCGTGGGATTGCCTTGGCGCGGCTCGACCGTCATCGATTTCGTCACAATGGCGCCGGCGCGAGAGCGGCCGAGCGCCAGCAGTTCCTCGCGCGTGACACATAAGGCGCCCGAGGCGTTCATGAAACAGCTGGGGAGTGGCACACCCGCGATCGTCGTTGAGAGATTCATCGGGCTCCGCTCGGCACAGGACCGTTGAGTGTATTGCTCACCATCTGCCCATCCCGCATCGTCCACACATAGTCGGCCGATTCTGCCGCCAGGGTGCTGTGCGTGACCAAAAGAACAGTCTGGCGGAACTCCCGAACCAACCGGCGCAGCAAGGCGAGGATCTCAGCCCCGTGCTGCGAGTCGAGATTGCCGGTCGGCTCATCGGCCAAGATCAGCTTGGGCCGATGCACCATCGCCCTGGCGATCGCGACCCGCTGCTGCTCTCCACCGGAGAGTTCACCGGGCCGATGCTGTCGACGGCGAGTCATGTCGACCAGATCCAGGACTTCCGCAACACGAGCCCCCACCGAAGATCCACGCTGGCCACGCAGCAACAACTGAAACGCGACATTTTCCGCCGCCGTCAGCCCCGGCACAAGGTGGAACGCCTGAAAGACGATCCCGATCGATTCCCGTCTGAGGCGCGTCCAATCCTGGCTCGCAAACCCGCAGGTGGATCGCCCATCGATCCGAATCTCTCCCGATGTCGGGAGATCCAGACC
>JBKJWE010000292.1:0-2882 GCA_046717045.1 Nitrospiraceae bacterium
CCTCCCCCGCCCCTCACCGCTTCAGCAGTTCTAGCGACGAAGTAGCCCGCCGATCGAGATTCGATATTCACAGGGGCGAACGGGAGTTAGCGAGACCTTTCCAATCCGGCTGAGACGGTCCACTGACAGGAATACCTGCGCCCAGCCGATCTTCGTCAGTGTGCTGAGGCCATCCATGGACTGTGCCCCCTGTTTCTTGAACACATTGAGCATTCTTCGATCGACCGTTTGCGGCGTGGTGGGCGGTTGGCTGTGAGTTCTCATGGTCCCCTCCGTGGAAACAGAAAGGTGAGAAGCAATGTGGGCGATACGTATGTACTTGCATGTAAGTATGCACTCATCTTTCCAGCGTGCAACGAATTCGTGAAATTCAGCACAAGAAGAAGAATGAGGGTCGGCGGCAGAACAAATGGGACATTCTGAATGTTTTGGCGTGTGGCGGGCCGGCTACTGCTTGTTACGGGGCGGAACATGTATGGAGAGGTTTGCACGCTGGATTTTGGACCAGGGCGCTATTGGCCAGAATCAGCGAAATATGAAGGCCAACTTCGTGCTAACGATTGACCAGAAGACTACAAGATGCCAAGACCCATTTCGTAGGCGCGTGGCGGGCCTGATCCTTCCATCCCCTTCTCACCTCACGCAACGATGGACCAGGCCGACCCTGAAGAAGTAGAATGTTTCCGCTTGTTCACTCGCAACAACCCTTGTCATGAAAGGAGGGCGCAATGGCTACATATCTGATGCTCCTCAACTGGACGGATCAGGGAATCAGAAGTGTAAAGGAGTCGCCGAAGCGATTGGATGCGGCGAAAAAGCTGGCCAAAGATTTGGGTGGTGAGATCAAGACCGTCTATATGACGCAAGGGAGCGTCGATCTAGCCTTGGTTGCAGAGATGCCCAACGACGAGAAGGTGGCCGGTTTCGTGTTGAAACTGGGGTCACTGGGAAATGTGCGAACGACAACGCTCAGAGCCTATTCCGAAGACGAATACCGGAAGATTATCGGCGGTCTGAACTAAACCGTCCTATGCTTCTGCAGGTCGAGTCATCCAGGGCAGCATCCCGGACGTGGATGTGCAAGTTATCGTCAACGCCGCCAACAGTTACGGCATCATGGCGTGGCAGGTCATCAGGCCGGCGGCAGGAAAAAGAAAACGGTGGCCGGACCATTTCGTGGCGCGTCACTGGCCGGCTCTTTCTTTCCCACCTCTACCCTCGCTTATGGACCAGGATGAGATGAAAGTGTAGAGTGTCCGATATTCCTCAATCGTCGGTCTGACATCACGCCAATAGCCTGTGAGGAGGGACACACCTATGTGGAAATCACTCGCAGCGACATTAACGCTCACCATCACCCTTGTGACCCCCGCTTATGTAATTGCTCAAGAGGCACCCGCAAGGGAGAAATCGCTGGCTGAACAACTGGTCGACGCCTTCAACGGCGTGTTCGGCGTCCATCCCGGAACGCGCGCCAATCATGCGAAGGGTGTCGTATTGGAAGGAGTGTTCACACCGAACGCTTCGGCGACGACGGTGAGCAAAGCCGCTCACCTTCAAAAGCGAAAGACTCCGGTTCCAGTGACAGTCCGGTTCTCTGATGGTTCGGGGTTACCCGCCGTCCCCGATACCGACGAGATGCCACGCGGCATGGCCGTAAAATTTGCACTTCCAGCCGGGTCCAAGACGGATATCGTGGTCCTTTCCTTCAACGGCTTCCCCGTTGCGACGGCGGAAGAGTTCAGGGACTTTCTGCTCGCGATCGGTGCGAGCGGACCCGACGCCCCCAAACCCACCGCCTTCGAAAAGTTCTTGAGCGCTCATCCGGCTGCGAAGGCGTTCGTAGAGGCCCCGAAGCCGCCACCGGTGAGTTACGCCACTTTGCCCTATTTCGGGATAAACTCCTTCAAGTTCACAAACGCGAAAGGGGTCTCCACGCTCGCTCGTTATCAACTGCAGCCCCTGGCCGGCGCGCAGTTCCTCACCAAAGAGCAGGTGTCCACGATGGGGCCCGATTATCTGACCAACGAGATTCGCGAGCGGGTTCGCCGTAGCCCCATCAAGTTCAAACTGCTCGTGCAAGTGGCCGAGCGAGATGACAAGGTCGACGATCCTACGATTGCGTGGCCGGATACGCGGAAGAAAGTAGAATTGGGCACGATCAGCATCACCAAGGCTGTGGCAGATAGCCAAGCCGCAGAAAAGAAGTTACTCTTCATGCCTGGAGCGTTGGTTCCCGGTATCGAGGCAGCCGATCCGATGATCGCCGCGCGATCGGCAGCTTATATCGTGTCCTTGTCTCGTCGTGCCCAGGCACAATGACGGGCGCTCATTTCTGCGATGGAGACGTAGGATGAAAATGCATAACTCGCCCGTTTCTTTCATTCAAAGTGTGTGCTTAACCGTTTTCGCCTTACTTCCATGTAGTCTCACAGCTGCAGCTGACGGCCAACCCCCGACTCAGGGCGCTAAACCGCCGAACGCCTCGGAAGAAATAAAGGAACTTAAGGGGCTTGATAACACTCCGTCAGGGGGTACTCTGCCCGGCGGAACGGTGCCCGGTGGCACTGTTCCGGGAGGCACTGTCCCTGGTGGAACCGTCCCCGGTGGCACCGTTCCGGGAGGCACTGTGCCAGGCGGAACCGTTCCCGGTGGGCCTGTTCCAGGAGGGACTGTTCCCGGAGGAACTGTCCCTGGGGGAACCGTGCCGGGCGGCACGCTTCCTGGCGGACCCCTGTAGATCGCCGTTTGATCGGCCACAGCGTGATTCCGAGCTTCCACATCGAACCCTCTCGCGTCGCGTGACAAACCGGCTCACGTCACCTGGAGTGGAGCTGACACTTATACACATCTCCGAGCCCACGACACACTGAGCGATCTCG
>JBKJWE010000293.1:0-2893 GCA_046717045.1 Nitrospiraceae bacterium
TCGTACGACAACGCATTTTAACATGTTTCATCCGGTTCAGGTGTATCGGCTGAGAAGAAGAAGACTCTAAGTTACTGATAAGATAGACGAAGAAAATTTTCTGCTATATTACCGACGCCAGGGACCAGATACAGATGCCCTCCATTGACTCTGCTGGCCCGGCCCTGTAGGTTACTTTATGACGTACTGAGCCACGCCGACTGTCCCATCTCTCGCGCCTCCCTCCCGCCTTCGTGTCTGCGCGTCTGATTCCCCGGTGTCCGCCGCTTTTACGCCAGATGCTCCGTTTCCACCGGCAAGGTCCTAAGCGCTTGCGCCGCATTGACCGTCGTACGGAAGCGGGTTGGTCCTAACCTATTTACCAAGGAGTCTACGATGAATCAGGAACAGTTCGGACAGTTCTGGCCACAACTCAAAGCGCCACTGAAGGCACAGTGGGCAAAGATTACCGATGATGACCTGGGGGAGGTAGAAGGCAATCTCGGGACCTTCGGTAGCATTCTTCAGAAGCGGTACGGAGAGGTGCAGAAGGAAGAGGTAAATACCTGGGCCAATCGCCGGTATTCTCACTGGACCGGGAACTATATTGGGTATCAGGATCCGAAACCGAAGGCGTAGCGCATTTCTGAGTGGGCTGCTGTCTTGTGCCGATCGCGCGGCCGCGTGATTATGAACCCATGGAAGAAAGGGAGGGTGCCAGATGCGAAAGATCGTCATCAATAAGAGCTTCGACAGTTTTTGCGTGAGTTATCAGGCGTTCCAGCGTCTTCGGGCGCTTGGACAACAAGAAGCCTTGCAAGAAATGGATCTCGGGGTGTACTGGCCCCTCGCCGCTTCACCGCGAGAACCCAAACTCAATCAGTGCGGGAAGCTGATCCCTCGAGACGACCAAAAACTGGCGCAAGTGGTGGAGGAACTTGGTGTGGAGGCTAATGGCCATGGCGCAGAATTGAAAGTAGTGGCGATTCCAGACGACGTGCGGTGGCAGATCAGCGATATGAGCGGCGTGGAGCATGTCAGCGAAGTCCACCGCACGTGGGGATGAACGGACAAATCTCCAAATCGTACCGATGGCGCGGTATCTTCGCATCAACGGTTTCTTAGCCGGTGAACTGCCGCGTGGGCGATGGGCGACCAAGGGAGTGTGCGTTACGGAGGGTTCGATGAGGAAGACATCACGAGTGTATGTACTCACAGTGCATCCGGCGTCTCGGAGCGCGCTCCGTTTGTGGACAGGGAAGAGTCTGCACGCGTTGCGGCATTGTTCAAGCAAACAGGTTAGTCAGACTCTGGCGGAGATGCAACACAGTGTGGACGAATTGCACACACGTGCTCGTCCGCCGGCGACAGGCGGATCCTACTCCATCAATCGGTCAAGATAGATGCCAGGATGGGAGAGCCGGCGGTCATGCGCCGGCGTGCGATGCATTGGCGGATGGCGCCATGCGGAGCGATGAAGCCAGACCGAGCCTGGATAGCGTGAAGATCAGCCATTTCGACGGATCGAAATTATACCAGCGTGGACCGTTGCGGTAGTCGCTTTGGTATGTGTGGTGGTAGTTGTGATAGCCCTCGCCGAACGTCATCAGCGAGACCCACCAGCTGTCGCGGCTAGAGTTCACTTGGGCGTGCGGTTGGCGTCCCCACAGATGGCAAATCGAGTTGATACAAAACGTCGAATTGAGCACCGCGAACGTGCGGCCAACACCGGCGAGCAGAAAGCATCCTACACCGCCAATCCAGCCTTCGTGTAGAAATCCCACCACAAACGTGAGCGCGAGACCCGAGAGCACGACGGGCAGGTAGTAGCGGTGCTGCCACATCACGACGGGGTCTTGCTGTAAGCGTGTCGCATACTTCTCGTCCACATAGGGGTCTTTGAAAAACAGCCATCCACAGTGGCTGTACCAAAATCCCCGCTGAGCGTTGTAGGGATCGTGTTCATGGTCGGTGTGGGCATGGTGGCGGATATGGTCTGCCGCCCATTTGAGCGCCGAGTTTTCCAGCGCCCACCCACCGGCAACCAAGAATCCTGCCTTCACCCACCCGGGGCAATCAAAACTCCTGTGCGCCAGCAAGCGATGGTAGCCGACCGTAATACCCAAGCCGGTCATGACATATAGTAGTCCGAACATGGTCCAATCGAGCCACGAGTAGCCATAGACGAATGCAAAGGCGGGGACGCCGATCAATGCGCCTGCGCTAATGAGGCTGAACAACACTGTTGTCACATAATTGGGGTAGACGCGCCTTGGCCCTGCGAGGAGTGATGGGGGGTGTGTCATAGATGTGTTGGGTCGAGATGAAGTGAAGGAGGGGCGCCTCACTGAGGCGCCCCTCTCGTGGTGTCTGGGGTTAGAAGCGATTCCGGCTGCCGAAATCGTTGCCGCGTCCGCCACCGCCACCGAATCGCCCGCCGCCGCCGCCACCTCCACCGGAACGGGGTTCCTGTGGCTTGGCTTCATTGACGGTCAAGGATCGTCCGTCCATCTGCGAGCCGTTCAAAGCCGTGATGGCTGCTTTGGCTTCTTCAGGCGTGGACATTTCGACGAAGCCGAAGCCACGCGATTGCCCTGTAAACTTGTCCGCGATTACACGAGCCGATTCCACGGTGCCGTGTGCGGCAAACAAGGTGGTGAGTTGAGATTCGGTCGCCGCATAGGGCAACCCGCCGACATATAGTTTTGAACCCATGGGGGTTCCTCCTTCTGAGAATGACATTGTCTGAGACGCGAGCAGGAGAGGGGAAGGAGCGGGCCGAAGACGCGATCAAAGAGGCGGCTTAGGTCAGACTTCCGATCAGATTCTCGGTACCAACAACATCGGTGATAGGCCGTTCGATATCAAGTTTCACGCGAGGCCCGCCGCCGTGAAACAGGGACATGCTAACACG
>JBKJWE010000294.1:0-3144 GCA_046717045.1 Nitrospiraceae bacterium
CTTCTTCGCCTCTTGGAGCGACCCTTCCGGACTCAGCCGAGCGCAAGCCTTCGGAAATTCCTTCGCTGCCTCAGTCAGTTTCCGCTTTCCTTCTCGGCTGAGTCTCGACGGGTACCCCGCTCCTTCGGCGAATAGTACTCAGGGCCCTACTGCGCTCAGCTTTTGGAAGTAATATGAATTCGGAGCTCTAAACTCATGTCCAAGCCTCTTTCAAAAAGAGATGTATCCGCTATAATGCGTGCCGTACGATCGAGCGATACCGTTCCGGAAGTGAAGTTTCGGAAAGCATTAAGGGCAGAGGGGATTCAGTACAAGAAATGTTTAAAGGGCTTACCAGGGAAACCTGATGTTGTATTGAAATCACAACGCTTGGCGATTTTCATTGACGGAGACTTTTGGCATGGAGGCCAGTGGCAGCGAAGAAGATTGCGCAGGCTTGAGGATCAGTTCCGAAACACTGGATCAAGAAAATACTGGCTGGAAAAGATTCGTCGGAACATGGATCGGGATTGTGTTGCGACGAACGCCTTGCTATCGGATGGCTGGGCGGTTCTCCGATTCTGGGAAAGTCAAATTCGGAGCAACCTAAGCAAGTGTGTCGAAACTACCCTCAAGACCGTTGGAAACAGTATGACTAGAGATTCCCTTTCTGTCATCTCAAGAAAAACCGTTGCCGAGTTCTTTGCGGGAATTGGTTTGATGAGACTAGGTCTTGAAAAGCAGGGGTGGACGGTAAGGTTTGTCAATGACATTGATGAACAAAAATTCAAAATGTACAGGCATCATTTTGGAGTTGAGGAAGACACGTTCTTGTTAGGGGATATTCACAAGATTCCAGCTGAAAGAATTCCAACAGTCACTTTGGCGACGGCTTCTTTCCCTTGTAACGACTTGTCGTTGGCTGGATCTCGAAGTGGGCTCCGAGGAAAGCACTCGTCGGCTTTCTGGGGGTTCATTCGTATTCTTGAAGAAATGGGGGCGCGCAAGCCTCCTCTTGTGCTCTTGGAGAATGTTACGGGCTTTTTGAGCTCCCATGGAGGAAAAGACTTTTCGGACGCGCTCAAAGCATTGAATCGGCTTGGATATCAAGTTGACACATTCATACTTGATGCTGCGCGTTTTGTTCCGCAAAGCAGACAGAGACTGTTTATTGTCGGAACCTCGCAGGACCAGTCCATTGACTCAGAGATTCACGAACCGCTTGGTTTTTATGAGAGCGATGCACGCCCCAAGGCGCTAGCCGATTTTATCTTCACACACCCGGAAATAAACTGGAGGATCAGAGATCTCCCATCCCAGCCTAAAATGAAAAACCACTTCAATGATCTCATAGAGGATATTCCAGAAGCGTCATCTCTGTGGTGGAGCGAAGAAAGAACACAATATCTTTTTAATCAAATGAGCCCTCGACATCAAGAAATTGCAAGACGGATGATCAACGGTAGGCAATGGTCATACGGTGCTATTTTCCGTCGAGTCCGAAAGGGGAAATCTATGGCTGAGCTTCGAACCGATGGCTTGGCTGGATGCCTTAGAACGCCGAGAGGTGGGAGCGGGCGGCAGATTCTTTTTAAGGCGGGGAGAGGAAGGTATTTTGCAAGGCTTCTTACTCCCCGAGAATGCGCCCGCCTTATGGGCGCAGGTGAGTACGCAATAGCTGCTCCTCTTAACCAAGCCCTGTTTGGATTTGGAGGCGCTGTCTGTGTTCCCGTTGTGGAGTGGATCGCCAAATATTACCTGAACCCACTTGTCAACGAGCTTATGCGAGGAAGAGCGTTGGCTGGAGTTTGGGACCATACTCAGGTATGACCAGCAAACAGAAAGTGATAAGCGGATTTTCTCGTTGGTATGCTCATCTTCCCATTCATCGTCCTAGTGGAGGGCCGGCGAGAGGAACAATTGCAGCGGCTTTAGTCGTTTTAGATCGAATAAAACAGGATTGTAAGCTCGATCTCGATTCTCATAGGGCTTCAGGAAAATCTCAGATTAAGGGAGTGAGTGGTACGGCCGTCGCGCGCATACTGGCAACGTTTGGAGAGACTCGTCCGTTTCTTAGCGAAGGCGGAAGAACAAATCGAGGTGGTCCGGGTGATATGGCAAAATGCTTGAAGTTCTCAAATCAACCGGTTTGAATAAACTTTCGGCAGGTGAACGAGAAGAAATAGTTAGAGAACTTCAGTCAATGTTAGTAGCGAAAGTTTTGGAGTTTCATAACAAGGAGCGCTTGAAAGTTGTATACGACCCTTCGAAAAGCACCTGGCAAGCGATTCATGAACTACTTGCCCTGGCTCGTGAATCGGGTAAGGAGGGTCCTGTCGCGCAGTATCTTGTAGGCGCAAAACTTCAACTTAGGTTCCCAGACGTTGAGGTTAGAAACCAATCCTATAGTACTGCGGATGATCAATCGGGTCGGCCTGGCGATTTTCAAGTGGGTGACACCGCATTTCATATTACGGTCGCTCCGATGCAGGCTCTTTATGAAAAATGTAAGCCTAATATTGATGCAGGATTTCGGGCCTACCTTTTGGTGCCTGATAGGTGCCTGATTGGAGCAAGACAGAACATCGAAACGATTATGTGCGGGAGGGTTACTGTCGAGTCAATTGAATCATTTATCGGACAGAATATCGAAGAGTTATCGATTTTTTCAAAGGACAAACTCATTGATGGGTTTAGCCGGTTACTTCAGACATATAATCACAGAGTGGATCAAGTTGAAGCCGATAAATCCATGCTGATCGAAATTCCTCGCCACTTGTCGACCAGTTAAGCAAATAATAAAGCAAAAGATGTTTGGGCTATTTCAGAAACAAGAAGCGCTCCCGCACTGACGTGCTAACAGTCTGTGATGCCTTCAAAAAAACCTAGCTGGTTCTCCCGTTCAAACCTGTCGCGCTTGTTGGTTCGTGGCTTCGGATAAACATTGACCAGAGTCAGTTTGCGCGAGGTTAGGAGGGGCATTCCTTGAACATAGTTGGAGGTTTAGTGGCGGGGGATGGCCCTCTATGAATAGAGGACCCGCACGATCTCTGTGGTGTTGAACAGCATCGCGTTCAGGCGGGTGTAGGCCGCGTGGCCGTAGTAGTGGTCGCGTATGTTGGTGGAGCCGGTTGAATCTTTGTAATCGGCAAGCAGGCAGGAGCC
>JBKJWE010000295.1:0-9086 GCA_046717045.1 Nitrospiraceae bacterium
GCATCTTCTCTGGTGTCGCGATCACCCATGCGATGTTCGCCTTGGGCCGTGACGACTCGGACTTCTGCTTGTGTCGGGATCGCCCAGCACAGATGGAAGAGGAGACACGACACGAGGGAGAGGGACAGTCGTGCGAGTCTGCACGGGCTGAAAACCTGTGGCATCGTCATGACCTATGATGGGACTGACGCGCTTAACCCAGATTCGTTGACACCCGCACCCACCTTGAGTTTATCACCCGTGTTGGCCGCTACGCTAGGCGCCTCCGGCGAGGCCTTGCTCTGCTTGCCTTGCCGGAAAATGGCGTGTTAAGGTACCAATCCCTTTGACACAGAAAGGACCAGTCTGTGCGCACTATCGCCGCCCGTCATCATCGGGGTCTCCATCCTATCTATTCGACACTGCTACTCTTTTTCCTGAGTACGTCTGTCGTCTGGGCTGATGATCCTACCCAATCGGAGGCCAAAGGAATCGTCCCAACGGGGTCACCGACGGAACATGTGATTCTCTTTGTTCTCGAGGGGTTCAGCCAGCGTGCGCTGAAGGGCGACACGATGCCGACCCTCAGTCGGCTCGTGAAGGACGGAGCCACGACCTGGTCGGCGACCGGTGTGAAACCGGCCCTCAGGCTCCCGACGATGGCCTCGTTGATTACCGGTATGCCGGTCGAAAAGCACGGGATCACCTGGAATGCATTCGAGTTCAGTCGCGGCTATCCTCGGGCTCCCAGCCTGTTCGATTATCTCGACCTCAGTGGTGGACGAGACAGCACGATTTTCCTGATGGACGAATCGCTCTATCAGCTGGCCAGGCCGGAACCCTATACGGATTACCAGATGTGTGGCCCGCTCAAGCCCGAGTGCAATGCGGACAAGGTGGTGTCCTATATCAGGCAGTATTTCGCGAAGGCCACGAGCGGACATGGGTACGGCCATGCCATTTCGTCGCTCCCACACCTCCTGGTCGTCCATCTTCCCGAAGCCGGTCGCGCAGGAGCTGCTCGGGGCTGGGACTCGAAGGAGTATCGTGCTGCGCTTCGCACGGTGGATAAAGCCATCCAATCCGTGCTGGATCTCTACAAGGAAAAAGACTTGATCACGCGCACGACGATTTTTGTGACGTCCCTGAGCGCGGAGGGATCGGATCCAGGCATCGAGAAGGCCGACGGCCCCATCCCGATGCTGCCCTGGATTGCCTCTGGTGTGGGGATCAAGCCGGGCTATGTGATTCATCAACCGGTCTCGATTCTGGACACCGGCGCCACGGTGATGCGAACGTTGGGGCTGTCCACGCATGTGGAATGGGAAAGCCGGTCCGTCGAAGAGATTTTCCGAACCGCGCCTGTAACTCCGATCACGTCGATGAAGAAACCATAGTGGGCTATGCAGCAGCACCACAACGAATCTACCGGCAGTTGGACGATCGGAGGACTAAGCTTCCTCCTCTGCACGGCCGTTCTTTCGCCCGTGATGGCGGGCCCGCCGGCGGCCTATACGACGGAGCATAAGATCACGATCGATGCGACGGCGATCGAGCCGCCTTCGTGGTGGCAGGTGCCCGGCGTCACCCCGTCGATATACGCATCCGATCCCGATTCGATGGATGCCTATAAGACCACGGATGCGCGTGCGCTGGGGCTGAAACCCGGCAAGTATAAGTTTATGAGCTTCACGTTCGATTTCCCGTTCACGGTGAATCTCGACGGCAAGTTGGAGTATGCGGCGTCGCTCGACCAATGTGTCGGCGGGCGCGGAACGCAGAGTCTGGTGGTGACGTGTAAACGCACCTACCCGCATGGCGGGCAGCGCGACTATCAGTATTGACGGGATGTGGAACACGTCCGCCGGCGCCATTACTGATCCTTCGTCAATGCGCGTTTCAAGAGCGCCGAAGAGAACTTTCAATAACCTGTTGATCGGAGATTGTTGACGATGACACAAGCGCTCGACGATTTGTTAGAGGCACTCGAAGATGTCGACGATGCGACACGCGAGGAGGCCGCCAAATTGTTGGCGGATCGCGGGGAACCGAAGAGCTTGGACGCGCTCATCAGCGCCTGCGGCGACGACTATTGGTCCGTCCGCGCCCATGCGGGCTGTGGAGTGGCGAAGATCGGCGGTCCGAAGGCGCTGGAAGCGATCATCGGATTGTTCAACGACAGCATCATGGAGGTGCGGAACCAGGCCGTGGAGGCTGCAGCCAAGATGGGACCCAGCATTCTTGATCGCATGCTGTCGGCCTTGAAAGATGAGCGGTGGCGCGTCCGCGAGCATGCCGCCAAGACCTGCGGCGACCTGCGGGAGGTCAAAGCCGTCGATGCCTTGATCGTGGCCTGTCGCGATCGCGATGGGGCCGTGAAGAGTGCTGCGGCCGAAGCATTGGGAAAAATCGGCGATCCGAAAGCGGTTCCTGCCTTGATCAAACTCTTTCGGGATACCTCGAAGATCGTGCGCGAAACGGCTGGAACCGCGTTGGTGTATATCGGCCAGCCGTCGGTCGATCCCCTGATCGACTGTATGAAAGACAAGGATTTCGTGGTGCGTTGTCACGGCGCCCGCGCGCTCGGTGGAATGACCACCGACTATCAAATAGGACGTACATGGGTCCGAGAGGTCAAGGTGGTCGATGCGTTGATCGCCGCGCTCAAAGATCCGGATCGAGCCGTTCGTGAGGATGCGACAATCGCACTCGGGATGATCGGCGACCCGCGCGCGATCGATGCCCTGATCGAAGCCATGAAAGACGGCGTGGTCAAGCGGCATGCGATTGCCTCGCTTGGCATGATCGGCGACCCACGCGCACTCCCTCCCGTGCTCGATGCGTTGAAGGGTAAAGGGATACGTCAGGACGGGACGCCGACACCCGGGTGCATCGTCAGCGAAGATGCCTTCATCAAGGAAGCGGCCGCTACGGCGCTCGGCCAATTCCGCGATCCGCGCGTGATCCCCGATTTGATCATGTTGCTGAAAGACGGCGTCCTGCGCGAAAAGGCGAGCGCAGCCCTGGCCACGATCGGCGATACCGCGATCGAGCCTTTGATCGCGTTTCTCTACGATCCCAAAGCCAACGAAGTGATAGGAGAAGGCGAGCGGGTGCTGTCCTATGCGTCAGTTCGCCTCAGCGCCAAGGATGCATTGCGGCAGCTCGTCATGGAGACCCTGGAGAAGCTCGGGTGGACGCCGGCGGCGGAAGATCTTGCCGTAAATTCCAGCTCCGTTGACAATGCCCGAGTGGACATGCCGCTTGGCGAAACCGGACGATTTGGACCGGCTGGGGACATGGCCAAATCGAGCTGAACGGCCGGCGCTACCTCAGCGGAAAGGCTTCAGCCATCAACCACATCCTTACCAGTCTCGCCCCGCCATTTCTTCATTAGTAATCTGATCGATGACCGCTGAAAGCCGACTGCTATTTTCTGACCGCGATGCCGTGCGCATCGGCGGTTTCTTTTCCCTCGACCATATTCGTGATCGCTGCCTGGCCCTTGTAGTGCCCGACTCTTCCTCCGGCATCGGCGTGGATCACACCGACTCCCGGGATTGTGCCTTTTGCGTTCTGGACAGCCTTATCGTTTCCCGACAATGGCGAAGGGCCGCGGAGGCCGACGAACACATACTGACCATCGGGGGCCGTATCCATGAGGTCCGGTGCGGGATCAGCATTCGCGTCCGTCACCAAGTTCACTGAGCCGATGCTCAAGTTACTCAGCGTATCGATGATTTCCACGTTGTTTCCGGCTCGATCCGCGTTCCAGACATACCGTCCGACCGCGGCCATGCCATGTGAATCGGCAAACTTCTCGTCGCGCTGCGAAACGAGTTTCGCCGAAATCGACTTGGGCAAATTGCTCATGTCGAGCGCGTAGACATCGTACGAGAGCG
The DNA here is from genome assembly GCA_046717045.1 of Nitrospiraceae bacterium. Classification (GTDB taxonomy): domain Bacteria; phylum Nitrospirota; class Nitrospiria; order Nitrospirales; family Nitrospiraceae; genus JBKJWE01. Next base: position 3,882 of record JBKJWE010000295.1, read on the forward strand.
GCGCGATGGGCCAGCCGCCCCCTGAATTGATGTACATGGTGCCGCCGGCTTCGATTCCGCCGCAGCCGGCCGGATGGATCTGGTTGCTGTCCAATGCGGCGACGACTTTCAGGGGTGTGACGGTCACGTCGACGACCAACAATCCTCCTCCCCGGAGCGTGACGAAGGCATATTTGCTAGACGATTCCGTAATTGGGCAGATCGGAGCGGTATCCGGCCGTTCGCCCCCTTCGAGCGCCGCAAGGTTCAAAACGTCTTTCTCGGGGTCGAAGGAAAACTTGTGTGCGGCGTAATCGGTCCAGATTCTGATGAACTTCTTCTCGGCAATGTTCGCGGCGATGGCCATTTTCTGGTCCGGTGTGGGCCAGGCCGCGTGGAGGCTCTTGCCCATCGAGAGGCAGGCTTCCGGCTTCTTAGTCACGGCGTCCATGATGAGGACTTGCCCGCTCAGAAACGAAATAATGACGTGGGTCTGATCTTTGGTGAAGAACAGCATGTGCGGCCGGCGGACAGCTTTCTTGGTCGCATCCTCGCAGAATTTGTTGATCTCGCCGGCGAAGTTGATGGTGGTCGCGGGTTTTGTCGTCGTGGGGTTCGCGGCTAGCGCGGCGCCGTCGTAGATGTAGAGGAACCCGCCGCTTTCTTTCGCGGTGTCGGATTGATCGGTCAGCCACACTTCATAGGCGTTGGCCGACGGGATGAGTCCGATTGTCGCGAGTGCAGCGAAAAGAACGTTCACGACCAGTCGACCGGATCGGTGCTGTTTCATATTCATGGGAGCCTCCGTTCGTGGCATGAATCGGTATTGAGAGGATGGGCCGTGAGCGCGTCATCGTAAGCGCTGGTCTGACCACTGTCAATCATTGCCCGACCTGCAACGAGCGAGCTTCAGACCGGCCCTCCGTCCGTTGACCCTGTGAAAATGGCTGTGTTACGCTGCTCGATCCTGGACCAGGAGATCCTGCATGGCGGATGCCGTAGCCGAGCAGATTGCAGCCTTGAAAGACGAGGATTGGGCGATCCGGGAAGAAGCGGCAGCGCTGCTGGGTCAACTACGCGATCCTCGGGCGGTGGTGCCGCTGGTCATGATCCTTGGAGATCAAGACCGGGCCGTTCGGGAAGCTGCGATCAGCGCGCTCACGGCGATCGGCGAACCGTCCGTCCCGGCGTTAGGCGCCTGTCTGGCCGCCCTAGAACTGTCGGTTCAAGAAGCCGCTTCAGCGGTGTTGGCGACCATTGCCGATGCCAGGGTGCTTGCTCCGCTCGTCACGGCGCTCAAGAGCCACGATTGGATCGTGCGGATGCACGCGGCCAAGGCATTAGGTCGTGTACAGGATGCGCAGGCGATTGCGCCGTTGATTCCCTTGTTGCAAGACAGGGTCAAGGCGGTCCGTGAAGAGACGACCACGGCGCTGGCCGCGATCGGCGATGCCTCGATTCCGTCGTTGCTCGCCGCGCTGAGCCATATCGAATGGGTCGTGCGGCTGCACGCCGTCGAAGCGTTAGGAAAAATGCGGTCGCCGACGGCGGTCGAGCCGCTCTTGTTTGTGCTGTTTAACGATGCCGACTCGGCCATCCGCGAGGACGCGATTCGGGCGCTAGGTGAAATCGGTGATGGCCGCGCGGTGGAGTTTCTCTTCATGGCCATGAAAGAAAAAGGCTTACGGCCGATAGCGGTTGAAGCGCTGGGTCGTATCAAAGATCCTCGCGCCGTGCCGCGGTTGATCGAAGTCGTGGAAGGCACCAATCGCCCTGAGGAAAGCCGCCCTGTGGCCGGTTGCGGCGATCAATGGGATGAAGAAATGACGACGATGGGGGCGGCCGTACGTGCCCTTGGTGCGATTCGCGATCCGGCGACGATTCCGACGTTGGTCGGCGCGCTCCAGCATACGGTGATGCGACCTGACGCGGCTGCGTCGTTGGTGCAGTTCGGCTCGGCGGTGGTCCCGTTTCTGTTGCCGCTTCTGAACAAAGAGCAGGACGAAAACATTCGATATCACGTGAAAGAAACGCTCGCCCAAGTTGGGTGGCGCCCCGGACGAGTTTAAACAGATAAATGTTCAGTGTGGAATGTTGAATTGTAAATTGGAAACTCAGCACTCAGCACTCAGGACTCGGCACTTATCGGGTGCCAGGTTATAGTGCCATGCCGAAGGAAACCATCGAGACGCTGGTCTCTGAGCTGGTCCATGAAGAGGACTGGCGAAGGATGCGGGCGACCGCGGCCTGTCTCTCGGGTGGACCGCGGGCGGTCCAGGCACTGATTCAGGCCTTGGAGACCGGAGCGCCCACGCTACAAGCCGAAGCTGCGGCCATGTTGTCTCGTGTGAAGGATCCGCAAGCCGGTGTGGCGTTGGTGGGGTTGTTGCGGAATGAAGATGAGGCGGTCCGGAAGGCCGGAGCCTCGGCGCTTGAGCAGATGGCCGGGATTGTCGACAGTCAGACGGCTTCGGCATTGGTCGCGCTGTGTCACGAATCGAAAGACGAAACGATCCGTGCGTCGGCGTCGCAGCTGGTGGGTGTCATTCCGACAGCCGTGACCGCGCTGTGCGCGATGATGAAGCATCCCGATCCCGCAGCGCAGGTGATGGCGGCGGACATGCTGGAACATCTGCTCGATCCTCGCTCCGCGGATGCGTTTATCGATGCGATGGGACAGCCGGCCGTGAGTGAGACGGCCGTGCGCGTGCTCAAAAAGCTGAGCGCGATCCGTGAACGGATCGACGACGTGTTCAATGCACTCCGTGAAGTCGAAGGCGCCAGTGAGCGGGAAGAAGCGCGGATGTCCACCGTGATCAATCTGCTCGGGATCGGCCGTCCCAGCGTCGAGATTCTGATCGAATATTTAGAAGACGACGATTGGTTGGTGCGCGAGGCAGCGGCCGATTTACTCGGGAAGATCGGCGACGTGCGGGCCGTCGAACCACTGATGCGGCGAATGGAGGTCGATAAGGATACGGGCGTGAAGGAGTTGGCGCTCAAGTCGTTGGGACTCATCGGCGATGCGCGCCCGACCGAGATATACATCAATTCCATTCCGATCAGGCCCTTGCGGGTCTATGCGATGGAAGCGCTGGCGAAAGTCAAGGACGTCGAAGTATTGCGGCCGTATAAGGAACTGTTCGATCGGTTGAGAACGGATCGAGACGGTTTGGTGGCCTACAACTCCGGGTTGATCGCGGATAAGCTGGAGGCGCTGACCGGGGTCCACGCCGCAAGTCAGGCCGGTCAGGAAGGACAGGCAGGTGATGAGTGACGATGTACAGGCCGAACGAATCGAACAGTTGATCGGCGCCCTCAAGGACGAAAACGAGGCGTTGCGCGACCATGCCATTGCGAGCCTTGGGCAAATGGGTGAGGAGGCGGTGCCGCAGCTGATCGGACTGATGGCCGACGAGGATGTCGTGATCCGGGAAGCGGCGACCAGCGCGATTGTGCGGATCGGTCCGGTCGTCGTCGATCGCTTGATCGAGGCCCTTACGGACGACGAGTGGGCCGTTCGCGAGCAGGCGGCGTCGGGGCTGGGTAAATTGAAAGATCCTCGGGGCGTTGACCCACTTGTGGGAGTCTTAAAGGATAAGGATGGCGCTGTCCGCACTGCAGCCGTGTGGGCGCTGGAGCGGATCGGCGACGCGCGGGCCGTACCGGGACTGGTCGAGGCCTTGACCGACAGCACGGTGCGCGAAGATGTTGCGCGGGTGCTGAAAAAGATCGGCGACTCACGGGCGGTGGACGCCTTGATCGATGGGTTGCTCGGCAACAATTGGATGGTGCGACGCCACGCGGCCGAAGCGCTGGGCAAGATCGGCGATGCGCGCGGGGTCGAGGCCCTCATCGCCTCGCTCAAAGACGAAGATTGGCTCGTGCGCCGAAACGCGGCGGAGTCCCTGGCTCGGTTGGGCGCGAAACAGGCGATCGATCCCTTGCTCCCGCTGCTCGAAGACGAAAACACGATGGTGCAGGAAACGGTGGAAGGCGTGCTGGCCAGTCTTGGATGGAAAGCGGCAAAGTAATCTTTATCTCGACGTAAAGGAATCACACCATGGCAGACGAAGCTCCCGTGAAATTGATTCAGATCGGCCCCAAAGGCGGCCCGAAGAAGGATGGGTTCAACCTGGTCACGGAACGGGTCGTGGCGGTGAATCCGGAGGCAAAACAGCTCGAAGTGGAACTGTTGGCTTACGACGGCAAAACCGTCGTGCTGGACGTGGACGACGAGGTGCTTGAGGACCTCAAACAACTCAAAGTTGGGGATGGCGCCACAATTCGTGTCGTCGAAGAGGGCGGACGACGAGTGGCCAAGAGCTTCAGGATTCGGGCGAAGGATCCGAATGCCGCCCGTGCCGATGCCATGCTGTTGGATCTGAAGGACACGCACTGGCTCAACCGGAAGTATGCCGCGGAGGTCCTGGGCGAGCTCAAAGATACGCGCGCGGTCCAACCGTTGGTCGCGGCCTTGACGGACGAGGTGGGCGACGTCAGACAACGCGCCTACGATTCGTTGATCAAAATCGGTGGCGTCGCGGTGCCGATGCTCGTGCCGCTGCTGGCGTCGGAAGAGGATGAGCTTCGGCAATCGGTCACGGAAATCATCCGCAAGATCGGGAAGCCGGCCGTCGAACCGTTGGCCACGGCGCTGGTCGACGCCGATGACCGCCTGAAGGCGCGCGTCATGAAAGTGCTGGAGCGGATGGGCTACAAGCCGAAGGTAAAAGAGGCGGCAAAGGCGGAAGCACCGAGGCTGACCTAGAGCTATTTAATTGGACTGTGGGTCTTTCGACCCGCGGCCGACGGAAATGTGCTGAAACCCGAAGCCGACTACGCGATCCGAGTCGTACACATTCCGTAAATCGAACAGGATCGGTTGACGGACCGTCTTTTTGAGCCGCTCGAAGTCCAGAGTTCTGAACTGATTCCACTCCGTCATTAAGATCACCCCGTCTGCGCCCTCTGCCGCATGGTATACGTCATGACAGGGAATGAGCCCCGGAACGGTACGGCTGGCTTCTTCGAGCGCGGCGGGGTCGTAGGCCCGGATCGTCGCACCCTGTTTCATCAGCTCTTGCGCGATCGCAAGTGCCGGCGCGTCGCGTAAATCGTTGGTATTGGGTTTGAACGACAACCCGAGCATCGCGAACGTTTTGCCCTTCACGCTTCCCATCGTTCTCTGAATTTTCTCGACCATCCGCACCCGTTGTTCCGCAT
>JBKJWE010000296.1:0-3518 GCA_046717045.1 Nitrospiraceae bacterium
GTCCAGGGGGGCTCGCTCACTTGAGCTACGCGGAAGTTACGGTGCCTGATCAGCCGTGGCTCGACATATTTACCGCCTGCGTGCAAACCACTTCGAACGAGAAACGTATCATTCTCGGTGTCGGTGCGATCGGAGCCCCCTCAATGGCAGCCCACGCTGCGCCATCGCACAGAGATGCCCGCTTGAACAAGCTCAATCAGTTACGCAAGGCGTTTCTCACGCTCCACGCTCCGTCGACACGGACGGCGGAATCTCGGATAACACGACCAATGAAGAAACTGTCTTCCACGGATCTCCACGTCGGACAATCGAGTCCCGTACACGTCGTGCCCCTGCTCTGTCTGGAGCCGAAGGCTGGAGCGGAGACCGTACCGATCTTCGCCATCCCGCAAGGGGGAACCATCATCGGAACAGTGGCGCCCGGGCACATGGTCGTGGGGCAGGAGTCGGACGGCCTCTTGTTCTTCCGCGTAACGATGGAGGAAGGGGTCAGCGGGTGGGTGAACCGGGCTCAGATGCGCAGGTCGGCTTGCCCGATCGGATAGGTGCACGGGCTCGTGTAAAGATTTTTTCGCACCCCATTTCTCAGATCACCCCCTTGTTTGAGCTTGAGACCGCTGCCAGAGTATTTCGGTTCGCCCCTCCTTCTTTAATGTCCAACGAGCCAACACAAACAACGCGTCGCTGAGTCGGTTCAAATAGACAACCAGTGTGTCATCGACTTGTTCTTTTCTCGCCAAACGGACGCAGTCACGCTCCGCCCGCCTGCACACCGTTCGCGCATGATGCAAGAGGCTCGCAATTTGTCCTCCGCCCGGGAGGACAAATTCTTTCAGCGGCGCCAGTTCTTTGTGACAGGCGTCCATGAGTTTTTCCAACCTTCCCACATCCTCAGCTTTGACACGTGGCATATTCTTGAAGGTCTGTCCTGGAGACGTCGCGAGCAGACCACCGAGATCGAATAGTTTGTTTTGGACCCATTGCAACTCCCGATCAAGCTCGGTAGTCACTGTGGGATTACTCCTTGTTTTCTCATTCCAAGCACGAACCATCCCAATCACGGCATTGAGCTCGTCAACTGCACCGTAGGCTTCGACACGGAGGCTATCTTTCCAAACTTGCTGACCACCAGCCAAACGAGTTTTCCCCTTGTCGCCGGTTTTGGTATAGACCTTTGTGATGCGCATCATACTTCTCCTGTTAAAGCCCCTCGAAGCGATAACTGAGTCCACCATACACAGCAATACCAGGTGCCGGGACGACAAACCGTTCTACATTGCCTGCGCCTGTGAGGTTATTGGCCGCGATAATACCCGAGGTTGAATAGGTTTGATCAAGAATATTGTTCAGCATGAGAAATCCGCTTAACCTCCCACCAGGCACTGCACGTTCATAGGCCAGCCTGGCATTCATCACAAAGTAGCCAGGCAACCGCGGTTGAATGTTCTGTTCATCATTCGTAAAAAACTGCGTGCTTACATACAGCCCCGTCAAAGATATCGTCCAACCCATATCGGGATGATAATTTCCCGTCACGCCTAGCCGATGCTTTGGGACTAAGGGAAAGCTACTGCCCTTCTGCACATGCTGGACATAAGGTGTCCCACCGAATGCGTCGAAGAAAAATGGATTCAGCGTCAGAGGGCTCTCAATGGTTGCCTGCGTATATGTATAGTTTACGGTCACATCGAGGTATTGGTTATATCGAGCCTTCAACGTGGTTTCCACTCCTTGACGGCGCGACTTATCAATATTCTGGTTGCTTGCGAAGGTGCTGTTTCCACAGGTAAACCTGTCGCCGCAGACGTTCAGTATTTCATTCGTGACGTCGGACCGATAGACCGCCACTGTCGCCTCTCCCCAAGTTCCGAGGCCAGACTTGATTCCCAATTCGTAATTCTTCGAGTGGACTGGCTTCAGGTTTGGGTTTGATCCAAACTGGCCCAACGCAAACAATTCATTGAATGTCGGCACGCGAAATCCTTCTCCGTAATTAAAGTACACACTGTCTCTCGGGGTAACAAGAAAGGTCAAACCGACACGCGGAGTGACACGATTGAACCGCTTATCACCACTGTTGGCTGGACTGTTATTGTCGACAAAATCGATTTGATCGTGATCGTATCGAACACCGCCCGTCACGATGAAGACGGACGAAAGATTCAACGTATCCTGAACATACAGACCCACAGCATCTTCATCCGTCGTGCCCTCCCCGTTTGACACAAAGGCTCCGGCCTGTGAACGTCGCCGATTCCCAAAGTCATTCCGAGTGAATTCTCCCCCAAATACCAACGTGTTCCTGTGACCGAAGAATCCGGCATCCTGCGTGACCTGGGCAGTCCCTCCTTTTGATTCCGTGAGAGTGAGGTTCGTCGCATTCGGAAGGTCGCCACCTGGAAAGAACGGTTGACTGTTCGTGAACTGGTGCTGATCAAGCCGCCGGTAAAAACCGTTCACGTTGAGCGAAAAACCCAACGGCAACGTTTGCCGCCCCGTCAGGCGCACGACATTTGTTTCGCTTGCGAAAAAATCGCCCGGGGTAAAGTTAGCCTTGGGGTCGATCGCCGCCTCGCTGAGCGGAAGCGAACCAGCCTGAAGGAGCCGATCTTTGACATAGGTGTATGAGACTGTGACATCCGTATCATTGGTCGGACGATAGCCCACCTTGCCGAAAAATCGTGAGATACGGGCAGCGGATTCATCACGGTACCCGCTTTCCGTCTCCCGTCCAAAATTCGCAAAGTAATCGAATTTCCCGATCGGTCCACTTGCATTGATCGTATATCGCTCCCGATGGAAGCTCCCGAACAGCGTTTCACCAGTGACCTGGCGTTTTTCAGCTCCACGCTTCGTAATGATGTTAATCACCCCGCCCAACGCATTTTTCCCAAAGATTGCCGACGCTCCGGGAATGATTTCGATACGATCGATCGTATCAAAGGGAATCAGGTCAAAGTTTACCGTGTTGAAGTCTGGCTCGTTGATGCGCATTCCATCCACAAACACCGTCGTGGAGGGAACCGGTTGCCCGTTAAAGCCTCTGAGGTCGATCGTTTGCTGAAAGGCATTGCCGACACCGTCATACATCACGATACCGGTCGCCCATTGTATGGCTTCTTGTACCGTCTTTGCGCCGCTCTTTTGGATATCCTCTCCGGTGATGACGGTAACTTTTGCCGGAAGTGTTCTGGCATCGACGGGTGCGTCAGGAAGGCGTGTGCTGGACACGACAACTTCTCGCGTCTCAATCATCTCCTCTGACTCGGCGTACACATTGGCAGGAACCAGGCTGGCAAGCACACACAGGAAACCGACAATTGAGATACGCACGGAGACCTCCCTTAGGCTCGAAGGGTCCAGTCGAAATGCCCGTTGGATGGGTCTCCTGACTTGCGGATCGTCGCGTCTCTGCGCCTTCCCATCTGGAGACGTGAATTGTGAATCGTTATTCGTTAATCGAGAAGATCTACTCCTGCGATTAACGGTGCACGACTAACGATTAACGTCACCACGAC
>JBKJWE010000297.1:0-12522 GCA_046717045.1 Nitrospiraceae bacterium
AAGCTCGGAACCTGGCTGGCTATCACTGGCGTCGCGATTGGATTCATCGTGCTGGGGTGGTTGCTGTTTTCAGAAAACCCGTCTGGCAAAAACAAGAAGAAGCCGTAAACTGTATAGAGTGATGGTCCGAAAAGGTTCTCTGGTCCGGGCTTTTGCAGGAAGTGCTCGGTCGGTGCAAGCCTGAATGGAACCTGATTGTGTCCGGCTATCATATATTGGAGCAGCTCCTAGCCATCCTGGCGGTACGCTTCAAAACCATCGCTGTTGAGTATCTCCACCACATTCGGCTCATCCATGAAGATATCGGCCACGCGGCGATTGTAGATATTCTCCTGTATGTACACTGTAGAAGGTTCGTGTGATGGCAGGCTGAGTTACTCAACAGGTCCTTCTGTTTGTAAATCTCGCTGTCCCTGACCTACTGAGCGTGCGGGTGAATGCCGCGGCAATGTCGACTTGAGGCTTTGGTCCAACGAGCGATGGATCCCTTTTGCCTTTTTGCGGGGATGCAGTCCCTTATGGCGGTGGGGTTGCAAGTCGCTTCCCCGCCTCCCTTCTGGTTTTCTGCAGAGACCACAGGATGGGCGAAGCTCGGACTCAGTCGATCCAGGAGTCAAGGGCGTGGTGGATAGTGATGAGGGTGGGACTGTCGATGGCTGTGCCGGTACCTCATGCGGGAAGATCAGGATGACGCCGACAGCGATGAGTGCACCGAACAGGGTTCGCCTTTGTGCCATGTTCCTCACGAGATCGCACAGTTCGTGCCAGAGCTGTCTGGTTGACAATGTAAAAATGCGCATGCTGCAATGGGGTTCGTTATCGGAGCTTATGGCCTATAGCACAAAATCAGAACAACCGAATCTTGTGCCATAAGCCATTAGCCATAGGCTCTTCGTCCTCTGGCCAAACGCCATTCATTTTTTACAGGTTTACGATTCACGGAGGCTTCATATGGATATGATGGGACGTGTAGGATTGGTCGAGATTCCGATCTTGATCGCGCCGGATCAGAAGGTCTGGATGGATCGCATGATTAAGGAAGGCAAGATCGCCATTCCTCCCGGCGGGACGTTGGAAAAAGGCTCGCTCTATTCAATGTTTGTGCGGATGCTCCTGCATAACGCGATGGAGGAACAAAAGCGGCAGGAAGTATTGGATGCAGAGGACGAGGACGACGAATAAGCAGGATGCTGAAAACGGTTCCTTGCGTTGTTCTCACTTCACTCAAGCCCTCAACGTACTGATACAACGTACGTCTCGGGCTTTTGCTCGTTGCGGCCTAGCAATGAACTCGTTTTGAGCATCCTGCCAACTTCACAAATTGTGTCCTGAGTACACCTCGCTCTTGAGCTTAGCTGCGGCCTTGCTGAACAGCCGCTCTGAACATCCTGCAGCGGCTGTATCGAAACCAATTCAGCACATATCTCCGATGATACAGCGGCGAGAGCTTATGCCTTACGGCCTATAACAGAGGCAAAAGAAGGATTTTCCTTGGAGCCTCGCCCATACGCCATTAGCTAAAAGACATGAGTTCTTCAAATTGCTTTGAACGCCGCATGCGCGGCCTTAATCGTCTGGTCGATATCCCGATCGGTGTGGGCCGTTGAGAGAAACGCGGCTTCGAATTGAGATGGGGCCAAATAGATGCCTTGCTCCAGCATCATGTGGAAGAAAATCCCGTAGCGTTTTGTGTCTGCCTGTTTGACCGAGTTCCAATCCACCACTGGGCGGCTAGTAAAAAACGACGTCAGCATGGAGCCGACTCTCGTCTGGGTGAGAGGCACCCCGGCTTTCTTCGCCGCCTCACCGATCCCCTTCGCCAGCGCCGCCGACTTCTCTTCCAACCTCTTATAGACTCCACGCGCTTTCAGCTGTCTGAGTGTCGCAATTCCGGCGGAGACGGCCAGTGGATTGCCCGACAAAGTTCCCGCCTGATAGACCGGTCCTGATGGTGCGATCAGGTCCATGATCTCGCCCCGTCCCCCGTAGGCGCCGACGGGGAGTCCTCCTCCGATGATCTTTCCGAGAATCGTCAGATCTGGCGTCACGCCATAGAGCGTCTGTGTTCCCCCATAGGTCACGCGAAATCCAGAAATGACCTCGTCAAAAATCAACAAGATATCGTGCTCAGTCGTCAGCCGACGTAGCCCCTGAAGAAAACCCGGCGCAGGTGGCACCACGCCCATATTCCCGGCGATGGGTTCGAGGATGATACAGGCCAGCTGGTCTCCTTGTTCCCGAACGATCTGCTGGACCGCCTGAAGATCGTTGTAGGGCGCCGTCAACGTATGCTTGGCAAAATCGGCCGGTACGCCAGGCGAATCAGGAATGCCCAACGTTGCCAGCCCTGACCCTGCCTTGGCGAGCAGGTAATCGCTGTGCCCGTGGTAACAACCCTCAAATTTCAGAATGGAATCCCGCTTGGTGAAGGCGCGCGCGACGCGAATCGCGCTCATGACCGCTTCTGTGCCGGAACTCACGAGGCGAATCTTCTCCATTGAAGGGAATGCGTGGCGGATCATCCGAGCGAGGGTCACTTCCAATTCGGTCGGCGCGCCGTAACTCGTGCCATTGTCCGCCGCTTTCTTGATCGCACTGATGATGGGGGGCGCTGCATGTCCAAGAATCATCGGTCCCCAAGAGAGAACGTAGTCGATGTAGGTATTTCCATCCACATCGTAAAGCTTGGCCCCTTTGGCCCTGTGGATAAATCGTGGTTGTCCTCCGACAGAACGGAAGGCACGGACAGGACTATTCACGCCTCCTGGAATCAGTTGCTGGGCTTCGGCAAACAGTTTGGCGGAGCGAATGGTTTTCATAATGGGGGCGCACCCTAACATGCGGTCGAGTCTCGGTCAAGAAAGAGAGGAGTCATGTGATGTGACAACGCGAGTGAGGTCAAAAGGCGTCTAAAGAGATGCGCTTCTCCCCATTTTTTAGATAAAGGCTGGTTCACCGTGAGACAGAGATTATTCGTAAATCCTTGCAAATGTGCACATTCATGGTACCAATCGATTGCGGCCTGACTCTTGCGTGATTTGGTCTGGATGATGCGGAATTATTGAGGACAACGAAGGGTTCAACGATGAAGATTGTCTGTTCCTGGTGCCGAGAAGAAGGGAGAACCGAGCTGGTAGGGGAGAAAGCACCTCTCGACGATGAGCGAGAAACTCACGGGATTTGCGTGACGCATCGTCGGCAAGTACAGATTCACTGGCAAGAAGCGGTCTATCCTCGCGCACCGACCGGACAAAATCAGGGTACTGGGCTTTCCGGCATCCTGGCTCGATGGACGGGCCTGCTGAACCTCACGAGGAAGGTGTGCCTCTAAGCGCGGGCGCACCTTCTTGACGTTTCGTCCCATCTGTTATGTCCTGGGCTTGGCCCAATTGGTCCATGATTCCCTTGTCCGACTCCATATCTATCGTATAAAGCTCCCCAAAAACAGCGCTAACGTCGCGCCTTGGGGGTCCGCCGCTGCCTGCGAGCCTCCCCTGTCGGTGGAACAGTCATCTCGGGCATTCCCCAGTGGGCGCGCTGGGATCGTGCGCGAGCCGTGACGGAAAACACCACATGGAAGGGGGTTGCAGGCCGTTCACCCATCCCAGCCTGTCCAGAGGCCCAGGCCTCTCCTGCATCGCTGAGCACTTCAAGGAGAGTGGCATACTCGTCTTCCTCCTGTTCCTGTCGGAGGACTTGCTCGGCGTCTGTGAGGAGCAGCACATAGCCCTTGGCAGGGACCCATTCCAAATCGGCCAAGCATTCTTCCAGGGCATCCCAGTTGTGACCGAAGTAATCCGGAAAGGATAGCGCGCGAGCGAACTCGGCAAACAGGCCGGCAGTCGTCCGACACTTCGCACCGTGAATCCTCTTGACCGCGAAGGTCCTGGGAGTTGTCACGATACGGTCGGGCGTGTCGCCTGTGTTGAGTACGACGAGCGAGGCCCAAGGGGCTTTCGTCGACAGGAGATGCTGGGTGAGGGATGGCGTCTTCATCATGACAGTTAATTGAGGGGGAAAAAGGTTTGATAGTGGTTGCCGGTGTAGTAGGCCTTGCCGGTTTGCTGTTCAACGACGATCCGTTCCCCATCGCGCGGGTGCCCGCGCAGCTTTGGATTCACATCGTACTCGCGATACCGTCCTCGCGGCAGTCGTCGCTCTCGATTCTGAAAATCACGCCCTCCAATATAGCCGGGTAACGGTTCACCGTGGCGCGTCTCAAGTTGAGCCAGGAGATCCAGGGCCTTTTCAGGGATCTCTCGTGGCTGCCGAGCGGGTTGAACCCCTGGCGCTTGGTCGGAGGGAGAGGAATGAGGTGTTGCTTCGAGAGCCTCAGCCGAATCGATGCGAGTTCCGGTCGTTGGGCTCTGCTCCTGCAACCCAAAGAACACCAATCCGATGAAACCTCCGAGCAGCAACGCGCCGACGATCCGCCAACCAGTCATGGCAGTTCCTTTTATCGGCTCGCACGTCGCGCAGGTCGTGCTACTGGGAAAAAGACCGTAGCATGCGATCTTCAGACAGGTCAATGTCGCGTGGCGTGCAGAGGCGAAGAGGCATGAATTCGGGAAAGGCCTTTGATAGAATGGCTTCTAAGGCTTCTGATCTGCCACATTAGGTCCTTGATGCGCGTTCACAAGATGATGAGTACGAAGGGGTTGGTCGCAGGCCTGTGCGCGGTCTTCGCCCGGGCGGGCGGTTCAGGTGAGAGCGCGGCGCAGACCGGCGGGCTCGATCATTCGCCGGCCGAGGTCGTGAAGAAGTACCTTTCGCTCGATCAGAAAGGCGCACGCCTTGACGCGATGTCGGTCGACACAGTGGTTCCCTACACGAGTTGGCGTGAGGAGCCGGTCTGGGGACAGGTGATTGTCACCCGGACCTTCACGGTGTCCGAGCATTACAGCAAGTGGGACGTCATCAATAAGATGGAAGTCGTCATCCCCGTAACCTTCCAGATCCTCGGGTCGATCTATCTTGAAACCGCCGGGTTTGTGCCGGATGCACGATCAGAGGAAGTCCGATTCCGTGTCAAATCCGTGAAGAATCGATGGAGGATTGTCGAGCCGATGCTCCCTCCACACGTAGGCCAGAAGCGGGCGATCAATTTTGTGCGCGAGGCCTTGATCAAGGAAACCGAGCCGGCGAAACGCGAGACCCTCGCCGCCTTGCAAGACGAGCTGCGAAAGGTGAAATGACGCCACGGACCTCGGTCGATCTGCTGATTTTCGATTTAGACGGCACGCTCATCGAATCGAAATGGGACATCGCCACATCGGTGAACCTCACGCTGGAGGAATTAGGCTTGCCGCAACGCCCGCTCGAAGATATCTTCGGGTTCGTCGGCGACGGCGTGAAGAAGCTGCTGCGTCTCGCGGTGGGGGACCACCCGACAGTGGGTTTCGATGAAGCGCTGCGCGTGTTCCGCGGGCATTATTTAGAACATTGCCTCGATCGCACGACTTACTATCCCGGCGTCGAGCGGGTGTTAACGCATTTTTCAGGAAAACGTCAGGCCGTGGCCACGAACAAATCCATCGAATATACGAACGTCATCTTAAAGGGGCTCGGCGCACATTATTTTCACAGCGTGGTCGGCGGCGATAATGGGTTTGGGCTCAAACCGGAGCCTGGCATGCTGCTGCATGTGATGGAGCAGTTGCAGATCGCCCCGGATCGCACTGTGCTCGTCGGTGACAGCACGAACGACATCAACGGCGGACACAATGCCGGCATCCGCGTCTGTGCTGTCGGCTATGGGATGGGCAATCGCGAAAAGATGGCAGCCTGTCGGCCGGACTGGTTCATCGAACGACCGGAAGAATTGATGGAGCTTTTCATATGAAAAACAGGTGTAGCCTAAGAGTGAGGCTGAGTGTAGATCTCGTGGGCAGGCGTTGCAGTCTTCTGGCTTTCTGTTTCGGTCTCATCCTAAGCCTTACCCTGAACCTCAGTCTACTCTTTGCGGCTTCCCCCGGCCTTGCCGACCGTGTGATCGAACACAAGCTCGCCAACGGATTAACGCTCTTGATGGTCGAACGCCATCAGACTCCGGTCGTGTCGATCAACATGACCTTCGGTGTCGGCGGGGTGAACGAGCAAGTCGGCCAAACCGGCCTTGCCCACCTCTATGAGCACATGGCCTTCAAGGGTACGAGAACGGTCGGCACGAAGAACTACGACAAAGAACGTCCGTTGCTTGAGGAATTACATCGGGTAGGGACCGAACTGGAGCAGCGTCAGCGTGAATTGGCTCGCCGAAGTACGACAGCCCCAGCCGGTCCGCAGGACAAAGCGACCATAGAGGCATTGGAGAAGCGATTTGCCGAGCTCCAAGAGCAAGCGGGACAATTCGTGGCCGGCAACGAGATGGCCTTGCTCTATCAACGTCATGGGGGAGTGGGGCTGAATGCCGCGACCGGAAAAGACCTCACGCGGTACATGATCAGCCTGCCGTCGAATCGCCTGCCGCTCTGGGCTGCGATCGAATCCGATCGGATGGCGAATCCAGTATTACGGGAATTCTACAAAGAGCGTGGCGTCGTGATGGAAGAACGGCGCATGCGGAACGACGACAGCGCGAACGGACTGCTGTTCGAAACGTTCACCTCCGCCGCCTTCCGCGCCCATCCCTACGGCATCCCGACGATCGGGTGGGAGTCGGACATTCTCTCGCTCACGCCGTCGGCGACGGAGGTCTTCTTCAAGACCTACTATGGACCCGGCAGTGCGACGATCGCGATGGTCGGCGATGTGAATCCGAAAGAGGTCATTGTCTTGATCGAACGCACGTTCGGGAAGATCCCGGCATCCCCGCCGCCACCACAGATCGTGACGTGGGAGCCGCCGCAAAAGGGTGAGCGGCGTGTGGAAGTGGAGTATGACGCGGAACCGTCCATCGCGATCGGTTACCACAAACCGGGGCTCAACCATCCGGATGACTATGTCTTCGACGTGATCGATGCGGTCCTCAGTGATGGTCTCACCTCGAGGCTCTATATGAGCCTGGTTCGAGACAAAAGGCTGGCCGCCTCGGTGAACGCGGATTCCAACTATCCGGGCGTCCGCGCTGCCAACTTGTTCGTGTTGAACGCCACGCCGCTCGCCCCCCACCAGACAGCGGAGGTAGAAGCTGCCATCTACGTCGAATTGGAACGGCTGAAGATGGAGCCGGTGTCCGCCAAGGAATTGGAGAAAGTGCTCAACAATTTGGACGCCGATCTGGTTCGCGCGCTGCGATCGAACGGTGGGCTGGCCTCGCAGTTGGCCCTGTATCAGACGGTGGCGGGAGATTGGCGCTATATGCTGAGATCGCGAGACAAGATTGCCGCCGTGACCTCGGCGGATATTCAGCGCGTCGCGACACACTATCTCATCAAATCGAATCGAACGGTTGCCACGTTGGTGAAGAAACCGAGTGAGAAGAAAGTGGCGATAGGTTCGGCGAGCGAGGTGGCGCGATGAGGGGCGTGAGACGTGAAACGCGGAATGTGAAGCGATGGAGTTTCGTGCTGTGCTCGATGGTCATAGCGATCGTCATGCCGGTGCTGACCGCCTGCGCGGAAGAGCTTGCGCTTGGCGATCCGCGGCAGATGACGTTTAAACCGGTGGAATTCACGCCGCCGGTTCCGGACCGTGTCGTGCTTGAGAACGGCATGGTCGTCTATCTTTTGGAAGATCATGAGTTACCGCTGATCAGTGTTTCATTAACCATGCGCACGGGTAGTTGGCTTGATCCGGCCGACACGATCGGACTTGCCGCCTTGACGGGGTCGGTCATGCGGACCGGCGGAGGCGGTGGATTGACCGCTGAGCAGGTCGATCAAGAATTGGAGCAGTTTGCTGGAGACGTCAGTATCTCCATGGCAAGGCAGGCCGGCTCCGCATCGCTCGACGTCCTCAGCAAAGATATCAAGAAGGGGCTCACGATCTTTGCCGGTCTCGTGCGCCAACCGACGTTCGATGCCGGACGTGTCGAGTTGGCTAAGCTCCAGGCGATCGAGGGCATCCGCCGCCGGCAAGACAATCCTGGGTCGATCGTCGGGCGTGAGTTCGTGAAGTTGCTCTATGGAAAAGAACATCCCAGTGCACGGGAAAGCTCCATTGAGTCTATTCAACGCATTACCCGAGACGATCTGGTCGCCTTTCACCGTCGGACCGTCCATCCGAACGGCATGATCCTCGGCGTCACAGGCGATTTCGACAAGACAGCCATGCTGTCGATGCTCCGCGAGGCCTTCGGCGATTGGAAGAAGGGAGAGGTGCCAGAGCTGAAGCTGCCCGATGTCCCCCAGTCGTCGAGCGGGAAGCCGGTCGTGCGGTTCGTGAACAAAGAGACGTCGCAGACACACCTGCGCGTCGGACATCTGACGATCAAAGAGCAGGATCCCGACTACGTGCCCTTGGCTATCGCCAACGACATTCTCGGCGGCAGTTCCTTTCGCAGCCGCCTCTTCAACGACGTGCGGACCAAGCGGGGCTTGGCCTATTCGGTCGGGAGCCGGTTGAACGTGGGTGTGCATGATCAAGGCGTCTGGCTCATGCGCGCGGAAACCAAACTGCCTTCGACGCAGGATGTCGTGACCCGATTTGTCGCCAACATGGAGCGCATGCGTACCGAACCGGTCACGGATGCCGAGTTGGAGGAAGCCAAAGAAGCCTACGTCAATTCTTTCGTCTTCTCGTTCAGCAGCCCATCGGCGATCGTCAGCCGCCTCATGGAACTCGAATACGACGGTCTGCCAAAAGATTTCCTGCAGCAGTTGCGCGACCGAGTGGTGAAATTGAAGAAAGAGGATATTCTGGCTGCTGCGAGGAAGCATTGGCATCCGGATCGACTGACGATACTCGCCGTCGGCGCCGGGAATGCTCTGCCGAGGCTGCTGTCTGGCTTTGGGGAGCTCAAAGAGATTACCGTCGTACCAGACTAGACCGGGTCTGAGTCGGAGTTGCTGCCGATCTCGTTCCCAACGAGCCCCTTTCCTGTTATCGAAGTACAATGGCGAAATCGCGTCGTCCAGTACTAACTATGTCCGTCCCAGTCCGTTGACAGGGGACTGTGAGTGATGCCTCTCGAGGACGACTGTGCTGACATTTTGAAAAAGGCGCGAACGGGGCAGGGGCTGGCTCTCGTCGATGTGGTACGCCTCACAGGAGTCGCTGAACCCGAGATCGCTGCGCTTGAACGAGGGGACCGTCCCCGTGATCGCTCCGCCGTCTTCGCGCTCTCTTCGGCGCTCGGCCTTCGACCTGGTACGCTTGAGCGCATCGTGTGGGATGGTTGGGTTCCTCTACCATCGGCACCAATCGCAGGGGTTGAGACGATCCATGGCGACATCGGTGGGTATGCGGTCAAGGGCTATGTCGTCTATGATTCAGGCGAGGCGCTGCTCGTAGACACCGCCTACAATGCCTCGGCAATGATGACCTTCCTTGAGTCCCGCCGGCTGCGGCTCGTCGGCATCTGTCTCACGCATGGCCATGCCGACCACGCCGAAGGGCTCCAGCCGCTCTTAAAGCGGTGGAATGTGCCGGTCTATCTGGGCCCCGACGACCTCGCGCTTCTGCCGTGGCGTCCACCCAACGAAAGCCTGATCGCGCCGGGCGACGGCCGAACGATCGCCGTCGGTGGGCTGACCGTTCGTTGTATGACGACGCCCGGTCACACGCCCGGTGGAATCTGCTACGTCACAGAGACGCAGAAGCGCTCGGCCTGCTTCGTCGGCGACACGCTCTTCGCCGGCTCGATCGGCCGCTCCAATCCCCATACCCTCTATGCCACCCATCTGGACTCCGTGCGCCACCGCGTGTTGAAATTACCACTGGATTGCACGCTCTTACCCGGCCATGGTCCGTCGACCACGGTGCGAGAAGAAGTGGACCAGAATCCCTTTTCGGCGATCCCGTAGCGACGGTTATGCAATCGATGAGAACGGATCACAACGAGAGGACAGTTCCGCCTGAATCGGTAGGCATACATGCCGGATCGAAAGCCGAGCTGTCTGCGATGTCGGAGCACGATGTGGACGAGGAGAGCCACTTCTCGAAGTGGGTCTTGCCGGGTGGCCTCTTCCTGTTGACGGTCTTCACCACGCTCTGGGCAGGGGCCTATCAAGCCTATGCCGGACCGGCGCGCGGGCCGGTGTCGTTCCTGCTGGAGTACCCCGAGACGCTCTGGCGGGGGATTCCTTTTGCCGCCACGCTGATGCTCATTCTGGTGACCCACGAGCTGGGCCATTATCTCCTCTCCCGTTGGCATCATGTGCCGGCGTCGCTGCCGCTATTTATTCCTGGTCCTCCACATTTCATCGGGACGTTCGGGGCAGTGATTCGCATGCGTGGACCGATCCTGCATCGACGCGCGTTATTCGACGTGGGTGTGGCCGGTCCGTTGGCGGGTTTTGTCGTTGCCGTCATGGCGTTGGTGGTCGGGTTGCAGTGGTCGACGGTCGTCGATCGCGCGGCCACCTACGGATTGCAGTTGGGGGAGCCGCTGCTCCTCCAATTTGTGTCGTGGCTCATGATCGGGCCCCTTCCTCCCCAAGCCGATGTGGTGCTTCATCCTGTCGGATTTGCCGCCTGGTTCGGACTCTTCATCACGGCGCTCAATCTGATTCCCATCGGCCAGCTGGACGGGGGACACGTGGCCTATGCTCTCTGGGGGCGTCGCCAGCGGACGATCGCGTTCGCCGTCGTGCCCGTACTTCTCATGCTCGGATTCGTCGGATGGCCCGGGTGGTTTGTCTGGGCGTTCATGGCGGGCTTGTGGGGGTTCGGCCACCCGCCGGTTGCCGACCCCGAGCGGTCGCTAGGAACCGGCCGAATCGTGGTGGGATGCCTTGCTCTGATCGTCTTCATCGTCACGTTCTCGCCGATTCCGTTTTCCTTCCAGTCCCGATAGTCCCGCAACTTCACCGACAAAAATCCGTTCAAGTTCTTGCCCGATCATGAGATTCCTCGTAGTCTGAGCTATGGATTCGACGTCCACAGCCACGGTCTTCTGCCCCAAGTGTGCGTTCGCACAACCGGACGGGGGCATCGAATGCGCCAAGTGTGGGATCATCTTCGCCAAGTATCGTCCGCAGTCAATGGCGCCCTTCTTCTCGCCGCCTGCCTCGTCGTATTGCGAGGCACGATGGTTTCGTGCGGCGAAAGCTTGGTTGATCGAATCAGATCAAGCGAACCATCCCCTGACCTTCGCAGGGCGGGCCTTCGTCTTTCTCTTGCTGCTCTGGTGGGGCGAAAGCTTCATCGTGACACCGTTGGAAACGAACTACACCGGCGAGTCGTTCTTGCATTTGATCAATCTTCCGTTCCACGAAGCGGGCCATCTGTTGTTCATGCCGTTCGGCCGTTTCATGATGTTTCTTGGAGGCAGCCTCGGCCAGACCCTCATGCCTCTCGCATGCCTCGTCACGTTTCTCATCAAGACGCGTGATCCTTTCGGGGCCTCGGTGGCGCTCTGGTGGACAGCGGAGAATTTCATGGACATGGCGCCCTACATCAACGATGCGCGGACGTTGGATCTGATGTTACTTGGCGGCGTGACGGGAAAAGAGACCGACGGACACGACTGGAACAATCTCCTCCTGATGCTGGGCTGGTTGGAGTATGACCACCGTCTGGCATATCTCGCCTACAACCTCGGTATCGTCCTGATGCTCGTGTCCTTCACCTGGAGTGGCGTCGTGCTGTGGCGCCACTATACACGGCTGCGGGCGTAGAGAACTTCGTCCTTCCGCTCGTCTTTACCTCGATGCAGATTTGGCTCGATGGAGGAGCGCGGGGCCGAGTGGAACCAACTGGTGTCCGGTGAAGGCTTGCGTCAGGCTCGCGACGGCATGATAGAAGGCCAGCAGCCCCACGATAATATGGAGCAGCCCCGGGAAGGTTTCGCTGATGACATCGAAGTGGGCGAGGACCGTGACTGAGAACGTGATCGTGATGACGACATGAAGAAGACAGAGTGCCGTATTGCGGTGAGCCGTCAAATACACCATCACCAACGAAAACGCGGCATACACAAAATTGATCGGCGCATAGAGCACCATGTCGAGGTGGAAGGACGTGCTCTCGCTCACCAACTTGGCGGTGCAGACGGTCAACCAAAAGAATCCGTACATCGTGAGCGCGGTGCCGCCCAGCTGTTCGTGATAGCGGATATCGGTGATCCCGGCCAGGATTTGCACAATGCCACCGAAGATCAGCGCGATGACTAACGTCCCGACTTTGTTCGATTCGGGAATCCCTCCTACTTGAGCCACGCCCAGGGTCAAGGCCCCGACCGCGAGGCCAAACAATCCGATCGCCAAGACATCGATCCGCCGCCGCTGCTCCTCCCCGTCCATAGACTCCCTCCCTCGATTATCCGCTGCCAATGAACCCTCTCGCTGATCTCGAAGATCGACGTGCGTCTCCAGAGCGGCCCCCAGCATGCAGGAGCGCCTATTGAAAAGACAAGTGGGCTACGGCAGACTGCGTGGGAGCTGGACATGTTGTGTATCGCAGCGTGACGGAAGGGGGGGC
>JBKJWE010000298.1:0-3148 GCA_046717045.1 Nitrospiraceae bacterium
ATCGAGAGTTGCGGAATAAACCCCGCACTCACGCCGTATGAGATCAGGAAGTTCAGCGCGAAGGGCAGCACGAAGAAAAAGGAAAATCCCACTCCCGTGTAAATGGCCAGCGCGCTCAAGCAGACGACCGGTCCGACGAAGCGGCGTTCCTGTGCGTGAAGGCCCGGCACTACGAAATGCCAGATCTCGACTAAGATATAGGGGGTAGCCAGCACAATGGCGAAGAGACCGGCAACCTTCACGTTTTGCCAGAGAGCTTCGGCCGGCGCGAGAAACACGAACGGAACGGTCGGCAAGTCCGTCGGCACCCAGGACAGGGAACCGGGGACGAACATATTCTGGAGCGGCACGCGCAGCCACTTCACCAACGCATCGGCGTAGAAAAACGTGCCGACAAACACGATCGCAGTGATGATGACCGCGCGAGTCAGCCGAACTTGGAGCTCCACCAGGTGCTCCATGACCGGCATTTTTTTGTCTTCCAGCGGCTTGAAGACGGTATCTTGCAGCCACTGATTAAGTGAATTCAGACCGTCGGCCATACAAACAGTTTTCTATTGACGATCCGCGACCGCTGCGCTCATCGAACGGGGTCGCGGATCGATCAAGGCCTGTTACTTGGGGTTCACCGCGACAAACAGGTTATTCCCCTGCCGACTCAGCAGCAGAACGGCCAATTCGTCTTTCTTAATCTTGTGCGCGGCTTTTTGGTAATCGTCCAGGCTCTTCACGACTTCATGATTCACTTCTTGAATCACGTCACCGCGCTGCAACCCCGCCGCTTCCGCTGGGCCGCCGCCTTCGACCGACGTCACGACGACACCGGTCATCTTGGCCGGAATGTTCAGCTGGCCCATCGTCGCCGCATCCAACGCCTGCACCCGTAGCGAAGCCAAGACATTGTCCGGAGGCTTGATCGTCTCAGCCGGTTCCTTCGGTGGCGCCGGTTCCTTCTTGGCCAGCATTTCATCCGACGGCCGCTCAGCGACTTTCACGTTCAGAATTTGTTCTTTCCCATCCCGAACGACCTTGACCTGCGCATCTTTTCCGACCACCGTGCGAGCCACGAGATTCCGAAGCTGGCTCACGCTCTGGACCTCTTTCCCGTTGAATGCCACGACGACATCGCCGCGCTTCATGCCGGCCGCGTGAGACGGTCCGTTTTCATTCACGTCACTGATCAACACGCCCTTCCGCTGTTCGGGAAGCTTGAACGACTTGGCCAACGCGGGGGTAATCTCCTGAATCGCGACACCCATCCACCCACGAACGACCTTGCCTGTCCTTTGCAGACTCTCCACGATGTCGAAAGCGATACTGCTGGGAATCGCAAAGCCGATCCCCTCCGACCCGCCAGTTCGAGAAAAAATGGCAGTATTAATACCGATCAGTTCCCCGTTCACGTTCACCAGGGCACCGCCGGAATTCCCGGGATTGATCGCGGCGTCGGTCTGAATAAAGTCTTCGTAGTCCGCAATGCCGACATTGCCGCGGCCCAGCGCGCTAATGATGCCGAGCGTGACAGTCGAACTCAGTCCGAACGGACTCCCAACTGCCAGAACGAGGTCCCCGACTTCCAGCTTGTCGTATTCCGCCCATTTCAAGGCGGGAAGATCTTTGACGTCGATCTTGATGACCGCCAAATCTGTCTTCGGGTCTGTGCCCACGACTTTTGCGCTGAATTCGCGTCGGTCGCTCAAGGTCACGGTAATTTGCGTCGCACCTTCAACCACGTGGTTGTTCGTCACGATGTACCCGCTGGAATCCAAAATGACGCCCGAGCCCGCGCTTTGATCTGGACGCCCGTGCGGCCCTCCTGGCGGCATGGGTGGCGGCGTCGGCAGTTCTCCACCTCCTGGCTCCTCGCCGCCCGGTGGACCTCCGAACGGACCAGGAGGTAATGGTCTCCTGCCTCGCCCTCCCTCAGCACCACCGGTCACGGCGATATTGACCACCGCCGGCGTGACTTTTTTCACAATATCGGAGAAGCCCTGGGCCATCGAGGGTGGAACCCCCGCCGCCATAACGGTCGAACCGCTCGGAATGTCCGAGAAGCCACAGGCAGCGGTGAGCAGCGAAACACCGATTAAGGCACGGAAGGCGTTCCCATCATTACTCCACTTCACCATAACCGCATTCCTCCCGGGTTAAGCACTACGATGTCATTTGCTGAACGGTATATTCTACACTATCCCTTCTCAGGGCTTCAAAGACTAATAGTCCCCTTCGGACCCTGCTCAGAGGAGCCCGAAAGGGACCTGTTTTTTCTCTTCTGCGTATCGCCTCTAGGGCGATCGAGTCTCCGCGCCGCTATGAACTGGCCTTCCGAGTCATGGCTTCGGCCTCTAATTGCCCAAGCCAGGAATTCTGGAGCTTGAGGGTCAGCCGCTTCGCCGCTTGCTCAAATGAAACCACTCGCAGCGTAAAGGGGGCCCCTTCGTAAGTCGGCGGCCAAATCCGCCGCTCTGGATCTTGCGGCCTGAGATACACAACCGGATACCATTGGTTGATCCCCGGAGCCGTTGGATAATCCCGCGTCGCCCAGCCACGCCCCTCGGACTGCATCAACGTCTTGTTATTCTTTAAATCAAGAAGCGCGAATTCCAGGAGTGACCAGTTGTCGCGCCGAAAACCTGGTTGAGCATGAGTCGTCCATCCGAGAAAGAGTGTGACGGGGTATTCCTGCTCGGTGCTGGAAAGGACGACTACTACCAAATAGTCGAGCCCCCGTTGACGGGCCAATTCGGCAAACTGGCTCCAATCTCCATTGGGTTGAGGACGAATATTGTCCGCGGGGATCACTTCTTTGATTCGGACAGGCACTGCCCGACCGATGTCCTGCTTCAAGCTCTCACCCAATCGGACAAACGCTTCGTCAGGTAAGTTCGGAGCGGCGCTCGGATCCGAGATATCGGACACCAGCACCAATCCCGCGTCGATTGGGCGCTGGTCCAGCTGGGTGAGGGCATCGTCTCCTGCCAGATGTTCCGAAGATAAATAATTGCCGATCCTATTCGGCGGAACGGCCGATGCACAGGCGACAAGAACTGCCGCCCCGAGAAGGAGACTTGTGGCTTTGAGCATCTCGTGCATCATCCACCTCCCGGCTGGCTGCTCATAACTATTGATCCCGTTTGTCTCACCTTAT
>JBKJWE010000299.1:0-3709 GCA_046717045.1 Nitrospiraceae bacterium
TCTTTGGGCTGATGTGGCACAATAGGGAGAAGTACTAAATGTCGCGTGTGATCTTTCGCCTCCATAGACGGAATTGGGTGGCACGAGGTTCTCATCATCATTCTGGACGGCCTCGTTGATGCCGAATCAGAGACCTTCGAGTTCATCATTCTCTCTATTGAGATAGATGGCCTGCGGTTTATTAGATTGCTGCACGCAGATAGGGTCGAGTACACGACGGAGGCCAAGTCACACCGGCTTGTTAGATCCTCACAAAGTTCTTCATTGGCTAGTCGAGCCCTCTCCTGTCACCAGATCGGGTTTACCAGGTCTGGGCATCCCTTTCCCAAGGGCTTGTTGAGGCCGACTTAATCCAAGGGTCTTCTTAGTCCCATACGCCACCCGTTCTCTAGACCAAACCGACAAAAACGACCTGCCTGTCTGTTAGAATGTCACCTTGGTGACAGACGGGGACGGGGAGGCTCTATAGTATGGGCCCTCCATGAGGGAGGTAGGTTTGCCTAAGGCTGGGAGGGACGATGCATCCGCCAATCGGCTTCTCGCTGTATTACCAAAGGCCAGCAGAGACCGACTTTTAGCCCAATCGCAACTCGTCTCGCTTGCCGTAAAAGACATTCTGTACCACCGAGGAGACGTCATCACGGCGGTGTATTTTCCGCTCACGTGTGTCATTTCCCTGATGGCAGAGATGCAGAATGGCGCGACCATCGAAATTGCCACCGTGGGAAATGAGGGGGTCGTAGGGTTGGCCGCCTATTTGGGAATAACTGAGGCGGTCGCCCTTGGGATTACGCAGGTCTCCGGTGAGGCCCGGCGGATGAGCGTCGAAGAGGTTAAACGAGCCGCGAAGAGTGACGAACACTTCAACGCTATTTTGCAACGCTATACACATTCGCTCATCATGCAAATCGCTCTTTCAGGCGGATGCAACAGCTTACATTCCGCGGAGGAGCGATATACCCGATGGCTGCTGATGATGCATGCCCGAAACAAGGTCAATGTGTTTGCCTTCACACAGGAGTTCTTATCGAGAATGTTAGGTGTAAGCCGTGCCAAAGTGAACATTATCACGAGAGGACTCGAAAAAGCGGGCCTCATCAAGAACAATCGCGGCCAGATCACGGTACTCGACTGGAAAGGGCTTGAAGCGTCTTCCTGTGATTGCTATCGGGCCATCCAAGAAGAATTTGGGCGAGTCCTGCTGTAGGGGATGCGGGCAAGGTCGAACTGATATATTAACGCAGCTCTGAGAGTGGCGGAAGCGAAGGATTGAGATGTCGACAAAGCGACAGCCTCTCTTTGTCATCTACACCGGTATCCCCCGGCCGGACGGATCCGGGAGGAGCTTCATTTCCCACGAGGGTACTCCCACAAGGTTTCCGTCGAAGGCGGCAACATTTTCGTCGATTAAAGAAGCGAAAGCGTTCGCGACCCGCCATAAGATTTCGTTCACTTTAACGACTTACATCGGTCCAAGAGTGCGACGTTAACAAGTAACAGTGTTAGCACCGCTGATGAACGGGAAGACTCAGGTCCTCAACGCCGTTTTCACCAGCGAGAATCTCAAGCGCCACAAAGGTCGTCTTGCCGCGACGCGGCTTAACCTCACTCGTTAACTGTCATAAGGGCCGTAATGAGGGCAGTGGAAGGACAGCACCACGTGATCACTTGGAACGCTTGTTACTTTCACGCCGTTTCCATGCGCCGTAGGCCATCTGAAGGACGTAAATGTGATTCTCAATAAATATCTGCTCGACCATGTCTAAGGGGGGATCTTCTTCAAGCCGTTCTGCCAGTGCCAGAGTACATTTCCCAAATTCAGACAGCGTGTTGGGGTTAACCATCAACAAGCTCCAGTCTTGAGCTGAATGTTTAGCAGTAGTTTGCATAATAATCACATTCATCATTTACCGGCGATGGGCAGAGGACGGGAATGTTAAGATATAGATGTCTATGCCAAATGGGAGGGTGCGTGAACTAGGGAGCTCCCCAGGGGGTAATTACGTACCCAAGCTAGAGTTCATTGAGACCTTCACAGTCACACAGGCTCGTCAGATCCTCGCAAAACTCTTCAATGGCGAGCGAATCCCCTTCATTCCCCAGATCGGGCTATGGAGTCCTTGCAGCCGGAGCTTCTCATCGAAGGTACAAAAGGTTAGGTCCCCCGGGGATTTGCGGTAGGTTACCAGCGCTTAAGAGGGTACTGGGGGCCACCCATTCGAAAGTTTGTTGAGGCTGCATAAATCCAAGGGTTCTTCCTAGTACCATACACCACCCGTTCTCTAGTACCAATGCCGCACCCGTTTTATGTAAAGACTCTCAGGATGTAAGAGAGGACACGCGTATGTCCCAGGCGAAGGAGAAAAAAGAAACCGACAACACGCTCAGGGAGTTTGGGAAATGCACTCTCGCCTTGTGCGACGTGCTGCATGGAGACACGTCATTAGATACGATGGAATTGCTCTTCATTGACAACCATATTCAAGTCTTGCAGATGGCCTATCTTCAGTGGAAGAGGAAACATAAGCACACCTGAGGCGAGACATCCGTTCTGGGCCAGCATCATTTACAGAGGAACGAGAGGGAGCAAGGGAACCGGTCCACCCGCATCGGACAGGATAGTTCTGCCACCGTTTGGTCAGAATCAACTCAGAAAAGCAATGCTAAACTGGATAAATAGGTGTGGTACGCCTCCAGCGGTCGTTTCTAGGAAAGTAACTATGGCATGTTTGGATGAGGTCCGTGACTGCAGGTATGCACGTGCGTATGAGTTTGGCAGATTTGTCGCAATGAATCGGCGTCCTTCTGATCGGAAAATGCCCATGTCGGATAGGCACAGAGCAGCGAAAATGTGTGCTCTTTGGCTAACTCATTCCACAATTCTTCTAAGCGAATGGCGGCTCGACCATCGCCTTGTGCCCACAGAACGGCAACCAGCTCTCCGAAGATACGGACCGGCCCCTTGAGCGCGGCTCGTTGCACCATGTGCCCCACCTCACGCATAAATAACATTTTACTCGGCCAATTATCCCTCATGATGGTGGACAGCATTGCCGTCGCGTCAAAAAACATCACTTGGGTCGCCAGCAGTGGAGGGTCTGCCTGGTCCAAGGACCGCTGCAACTCTTTTCGGTGGTGTTCCGTCGCGAGAATAATGACCGTTGCGCCTTCCTCTAAGCCCGACTTGATGAATGCGGACACGGATTCAATCAGAAACACATCATCCTGATAAAACTGCACCGCATGAGGCATAGTGGGCATGAATTCCCTCCAAGTTAAGGCAGAATATCACTATGACATAAAATGTCAAGGTACACGTGTGATCACAGCACGTAGAGGCCATCACCACCGGAAAGAATCACACGGAGATTTCCTGCCCTAAAACCTAGCCGGCCGGCTGGCTTGTTTCCAAAAGATCCGAAGATTGATGGCCCCCCACCGTAAATGAAACGAGGGTAGTGCTCTGGGTGAACCCTCGAATAATATGCGGGGGTCAAATAGAAAATGGTCACGCTTGTTTCAGCTGGAGTCCCAACGGGTTGGTGCTAGAGAACGGCAAGAATCCTTGGATTTAAGTCGGCCACCACAACCTATGTGCGGTTTACTACGATGGGTCTGGGCCTGGCACGTTGAAGCCCAGCAGTAATGAGGAAGGAGTATTCTCGGCGCCGTCGAAAGTTACGAGTATCCCCCTTCACCGCCGGAAAGT
>JBKJWE010000300.1:0-6406 GCA_046717045.1 Nitrospiraceae bacterium
GCCTGCTGCGGGACATTACGAGCCGCCGGGAGACTGAAGAGGCATTGTGCCGGTTGACGGACGAACTGGAACGGCGGGTGGCCGACCGCACGGAAAAACTGGTCCGCTCCGAAAGCCGATTGCGCGCCTTGTCGAAAGAACTCAATCTCACCGAGCAGCGGGAGCGGCGCAAGCTTGCCACCGATTTGCACGATTATCTGGCGCAACTGCTGGTGCTCGTACGGATCAAGCTCGGCCAGGCCAAGCAGGGGCGGTTGCCGGCCGCCGGCGCCGGTCACATCGCCGAGGCGGAATCCATCATCGACCAAGCGCTCACCTATACCCGATCGTTGGTCGGGCAGCTGTGCCCGCCGGTGTTGAAGGAGTTCGGTCTCGCCGTCGCGCTGAAATGGCTGGCCGAGCAGATGCAGCAGCATCGCCTGGCCGTGGAGGTGCATGCGGACGAAGACCACCCCCCGCTGGCGGACGAACAGGAAGTCTTGCTGTTTCAATCGGTGCGAGAATTGTTGATGAACGTGGTCAAACATGCGCAGACCGACGCAGTCACGGTACGGGTGGAGCAGGAATCGGGTGTCCTGCGTATCAAGGTGCGGGACCAGGGCGCGGGCTTCGATCCGGCTGCTGCTGAATCTCCCGTCGCTCTCTCCTCGAAGTTCGGTCTGTTCAACATTACCGAGCGGATGCAGGCGCTGGGTGGCCGGTTCGATCTGCAATCCGCGCCGGGCCAAGGGACGACGGCGACGCTGGTCCTGCCTTTGGCAGGGAGTACTGAGATGAAAGTGCTGAGTCCTGAGTTGAATTCCACTCAGCACTCAGAGCGCAGCACTCAGCACTTCACCCACTCAGCACTCCACCAGCAAGACACGAAGCCGATTCGTGTCTTGCTGGTGGATGATCACGCTATGATCCGTGAAGGACTGAAGGCCGTGCTCCTGGACTATCCGGGGTTCGAAATCGTCGGAGAGGCGGACAACGGGGCGGAAGCCGTGTCGCTCACCCGATCACTGCAGCCAGAGGTCGTCATTATGGATGTCACGATGCCGCTCATGGATGGCATCGAAGCCACCCGCGCGATTACACAGGGCTATCCCGGTGTGACCGTCATCGGGCTCACTGTGCACACCTCCGCGCAGGTCAAGGCAGCGATGATGGAGGCCGGCGCCTCGACGGTGCTGACGAAAGAAGCGGCAGTGGATGAGCTGCCTCGGACCATACAAATCCTGCGCGTGATGCACGAAACGGCGAACGGCAGCGGGACAATGACGGACCCGCCGTCACGGTTCATGAAGGGCGATGCAGGCGATCCGGTGAACAGAGGATGGGCTGAGCACGGCTGAAGTCCTCACACGTCAAGCGTGGAGCAAGAGCGATACGCATGACGGTTCTTACTAAGGAGGTTCTCACATGCTGCACTGGGCGGTCACATTTCTCATCATTGGACTGGTCGCGGGGCTCCTGGGGGTCTCTGGAGTGGCGGGTACGGCGACGTATATAGCCTATGTGCTGTTTGTCATATTCGTCATCGTCGCACTCGTCAGTTTCATCATGGGCAAGCGGCCTCCTGCGTAAGCGGAGTTGCCGGCTCTTCCGGACTGGCGGACTGGCGGACTGTTCCAGCATCTTGCTAGGCGGGAGGGCAGGATGTAAGAGACGTGGCAGGTGGTCTGCGACGAACAGCCGCTTGAATGGTGGCATACAGGTCGTTCGCGATGGCTTCTTTCGGCAAGAATGCCGCGGCCCCGGCCCCCAGCATGGATTCGGCGACGTGCGGATCGGTTTGAATGGACAATCCGATCACCACCGTCGCGGGGTATTTTTGTAAAATCCGCCGGGTGGATTCAGCCCCATTCCATCCCGGCATGTGCATGTCCATAATGACGATGTCGGGCAACAGCGTGCCGGCCAGTTGAAGCGCCTCCTTTCCGGTCGAAGCCTCTTCGACCACCGTCAAGTCCTGGTACTGCTCCAACATGCAACGCAGACCTTCCCGAACCAATTGGTGATCGTCGACGATCAGTACCCGGAGCGTAGTCAGGCCATCCGTCTTGGTGATTGAGGCGGTCGCCGGGCCTGGCTCCAGGATTCGCCGAGGCGCTGCCTCCTTTGAGGGGACTGCATCCGCCGCGTCGACCGGTTGGTCCCCGATGCTTTTGCCCGACGCCGCCAAAGGCAGGTGAAGCGAGGCAACCGTTCCCTTGCCCGGTTCCGATAGCAAGTCGAATCCGCCACCGAGGGCAGCCATCCGTTCCCGAATACTCAGCAGGCCGAACCGCTCGGACCGATCGTCGCCCAAGCGCGAGACATCGAAACCGCATCCAGAATCCGACACGGTGAGGGAGAGCACATCCTGAGCGTAGCGCATCGAGACGGTCGCCCGATCGGTTTTTCCGTGCTTGAGCACATTGAACAATAATTCCCGTATCGAGTGAAACAGGAGCACCGCATCCGCCTCGGGAAGGCGAGGTTCGGGCGCGTCGAGAGAAATCTCGACGTTCAGCACCTGTTGCCGGCGCATCTGATCCGCCAGCCATCGGAGGGCGGCGCCCAGTCCGCGCTCGTACAGGGCTTGCGGTGTCAACTCCGATACCAGCGATCGGGTGTAGTCGAGCGATTGGCGGAGCAACTGATCCGCCTCCTGCAGCATCGCCCGCGCGTCAGGCTCGCGGTCCTGTTTCAGCAGCTGACCTACCTTCATGCGAGTCACGACCAGCAGCTGGGCCAAATAGTCGTGCAGCTGTGCGGCAAGCCGGCGCCGCTCCGCCTGTTCAGCCACGGTTAAGTCTGTGGCCAGGGCACGGAGCCGGGCGTAGGACGTGGCCAGCTGCTGAGTTCGTTCCCTGACCCGTTCTTCGAGCGTACCGGTCAACTGGGTCAGTCGCTTTTCGATCTGTTGACGCTCGGAGAGTTCACGAGCCAGCGCGCGATTGGAACGCTCGAGTTCGGCGGTTCTCTCAACGATCCGTTTCTCCAAGTCCTGGTTAAGGCGTTGCAGATCTTCCTGCACTCGGGCGTATTGGGATCGCAACTGCCGTTCCTCCAACGCCTGGCGTACCGATTCCCCCAAGCGGGCCATCCGGTCCTTCAGGAGATAGTCGGTCGCGCCGTTGCGCATCAGCGCGACCGCCTCTTCGTCTCCGATAGCGTGCGACAAGACGATGAAGGGAATCGCCAACCCGCTCATCTTCAAACGGTGCAACGCGTCCTCCGAGCTGAACTGCGGCATGGCATGATCTGAAATAATGAGGTCCGGCGGATCGTGGATAAGCTGGTTCATGAATGCCGCCGGCGTATCGACCCGTTGCCACTCCAGGGCGAAGCCGCTTTTCTGCAGTTCCCGGACGGTCAGTTCGGCATCCATCGGATCGTCCTCGACGAGCAAGACGCGCAAGTCGGCCATACGCTTAGTCCTTCCCCGCGGAGTGAAGTTCCGACGGAAGCTGATTCAGCACGATCCAATAGAGCCCCAGCTGCCGAACCGATTCGGTGAATTGGGAAAAGTCGACCGGCTTGACGACATAGCTGTTCACGCCGAGATTGTAACTCTCGATCAGATCGCGTTCTTCCCTGGACGACGTGAGCACCACGACTGGAATATTTTTGGTGCGCGGATCCGCTTTGCACCGTTGCAAAATCTCAAGGCCGTCGACCTTGGGGAGTTTGAGGTCGAGCAGAATCAAGCGGGTACTCAAGCAGGCAGGCCGTTGAGCATATCGCCCTGTGCTGAAGAGGCACTCCAACGCCTCCTCGCCGTCGTGCACCACATGAATGTCGTTCGCTAAATGATATTTTCGAAATGCCCGCATCGTGATTTCCACATCTTCGGGATTATCTTCGATCAATAAAATCTCCGTCCCGTTCATCATGGCGCGGCCTTTCGCAGGGAAAAAAAGAACGTGGCGCCCCCCTCGACCTTGCCGTCGGCCCAGACCCGCCCTCCGTGCCGCTGGACGATGCGCTGGACAATGGCCAATCCCACGCCGGTGCCCTCGAACTCCTCTGTCCGATGCAACCGTTGAAACACGTTGAACAGCTTGTGCGCATATTTCATGTCGAATCCAACGCCGTTGTCCTTGACATAGTACGTCACCGCCTCCGCGCTCGCGTCGTCCGGCATCCACCCGACTTCGACCCTGGCCTCATCCCGATGCTTGGTGTACTTGAAGGCGTTCGTGAGCAAATTGGCCCAAACGAGTTTCAAGAGGCGGCGATCTCCCCGGCACGAGGGCAGGTCGGCAACCAGCAAGTCGATCTTGCGGCCTTCCTGCATGATCGTCATATCGTCCACCGCCTCCCGCGCCAGGTCCGTCATCTTCACCGAACGGATATTCATGCCCTGCCGGCCCAGCCTAGAAAACTCCAGCAAATCGTCGATCAGCTCGCCCGCCTGAGCGGCGGCCTTGCGAACGACGGTCAAGCAGCGTTGCGCCTCGGCGTTCAACTGAGGGCCATGCTCTTCCTCCACGATGCGGCTGAAAGCGTCGATAGTGCGCAGCGGCGCCCGCAAGTCGTGCGAGACCGAATAGGAAAACCCTTCCAGTTCCTTGTTCGATTCGGCCAGCGCCGCCGTCTGGTCTTTTAAGGCGTCGTTGGCCGCCGTCAACGCCTGATCGCGTTGCCGCAGCGCCTCCTCAGCCTGCTTGCGGTCGGTAATGTCTATGAAGGAGGTAATCGCGCCCGTGATTTCTCCCTGCGCGCTCTTCAGCGCGGCAAAATTCACCAGCACAGGCACCCGCGAACCGTCTGGCCGCTCGATGGACACTTCTATGTTGAGTGCGGGCATGCCGGTGCGCAGCACTTCCACCATCGGACTGAGTGCATGGGGCAGCAGCGTGTTATCGGGCAACCACAGCTTCACGGAGCCGCAGTGTCGCTCGACCCCACATGTCGGCTCTCTCCCCCAGAGTTCCACGGCGCGGCGGTTGTAATGCTGAATCACCGCGTTCCGATCGCAGACGAATAAAGCCATAGGAGCCGTCTCGAACAAGGTGCGATAGCGTTCCTCGCTGAGACGCAACGCCTCCCCCGCACGCTTGCGGTCGGTAACGTCCACTAGCATGTTCACGGCGCCGACGATCGCTCCCGCTGCGTTCCGCATCGGTTCCGGATGCGGAAGCACGTGGCGTCTCGTGCC
Organism: Nitrospiraceae bacterium; assembly: GCA_046717045.1. Lineage (GTDB taxonomy): Bacteria > Nitrospirota > Nitrospiria > Nitrospirales > Nitrospiraceae > JBKJWE01. Next base: position 5,132 of record JBKJWE010000300.1, read on the forward strand.
GTCGGGACGCTCGATGACGATCTCCTCGCCGCTGACCGCTCGGCTTTCGCGCAAGGTGAGGGCCATCGGGCAGTCTTCCAACGGCAGCGGTGTCCCGTCGGGCCGGTAGATCTTCCACGATCCGCACCACAGGTCTTTGCCGATCTCCGGTTCCCGTCCCCACAAGACGGCCGCAGCCTGGTTGTAGAGCGTGATGCGTCCACGCTCATCGCAGGTATAGACGGCAGCGGGAAGAGCCTGAATGAGTTCCCGATAACGCGCTTCGCTCAGTTGAAGGTGCTCGAGGGCGGCTCTGAGCCGATCGTCAATGGCTCCCGCCCTCATGAGCGCGCCGGTCATGATCCACAGAAAACCGGCACCCATCGTCCGGTTCACCACCGACATGATGGGCAACAACCCAGGGGGCGACAGAACGTACCCGGCGGCAATCAATCCGGTACAGGCGAGCGCCGTGGCAGGAAGCAGGACCGTCGTCTTCATCGAAAGCCGGGATATGACCCACACCGGCAGGCTATACCCGATCCACACCGCATAGCCAAGCGGGGTAAGCAGGTCTAAGACAAAAATACCCAACGCGCCCATTGAGGCCAATGCGAGCAACACCGCATCGTCGAATTTCCAGCGAAGGCCATCCTGCCCCATGGTCATCTCTCTTCGTTACAAGGTGTAGCCATCAATTTCCCATGAAGACAGTTGGCCCCCTGTGCACGGAGCGTGACTGTACGTGTGTTCTCAGATCAGCCGAATTTCCCCACCGATTCAGAGGGGCAAGTATATACGTAATTGACTAGGGAGCCCGCTGGGAGGACCCCTAGTCGTTACGATAAATTATTGGAAATACCCAGGTAGGGTGCTACGTCCCGACCGGAGCACTGAGCACTCAGGACTGAGCACGGATCACTTTTCCATTTAGCTCCCGAATCGCCCGGTAGAGGTCATCGAGTGCCGCCTCTTTCGTGAGCAACATCGCGGCGCCGGCGTTTCTCATGGCCTCCTCATAGGCGGGGCCGGTTTGTACCGACAGTCCGATGACGATCGTGCTGGGAAAGCGGGAGGTGATCTCCGCCGTCGCGTCGATCCCGTTCATCGTCGGCATGGTGATGTCCATCACCACGACGGAGGGTTGCAGCGCTTCCACGGCAGCCAGCGCCTCTTCGCCGTTCCGGGCTTCCCCGACTACGTCCACGTCGGGATAGGAATCCAGCATGTTCCGCAAACCCTCCCGCACCATGGTGTGATCATCCACCAGCAGGACGCGGATGGGACGTGAGGCGT
>JBKJWE010000301.1:0-2832 GCA_046717045.1 Nitrospiraceae bacterium
GTGCATGGGCCCCTGCCATGGGGCCTGGGTCAACCAGCCACACTTCTGTTGTAAATTTTACTGCACGTCGCTCGACCACATCATGTATGGTCAGCCCATCAAACTCCACTTCCCCGTCCACGAGAGCATACCCCTCTTGGAAGGGGCCGAAACTTGGAACTCGTCCTTCCTCGTCCCATCCCCCTTCCCCCCGCCAGACAAGAGGGAAGGATGGGAGCTTTCAGGGGGAGGTTTTTTGAAAAAGTTACATGGCTTCTTGCCTTTGGCATACTGTGGGAAGTGCCACAACCCACAAAAACAAAGGAGAGAAGCCATGTTTTGCCAGGCCGGGTTCGACCAATGGGTAACGACGATTATGCAGCATCTGTCTCATCTCAGCAAGCCCCAGGCCACGGTGTTAGCGCTGTGGAGCTTCGGCATGGTGCTGGCTCGCTCGTGCGCGCTGACGGCGGTCAGTCACATGGTGGCCAAAGGGAGGCACCGCAAAGAGCAGACGGTGCGGCAGCAACTGCGGGAGTGGTACTATGACACCCCACGCAAACGGGGGCCCAAGCGCCAAGCCCTCCAGGTCGAAACGTGCTTTGCCCCACTGGTGGGATGGGTGGTGAGTTGGTGGCACGGGACACAAATCGCCCTGGCCATGGATGCTACGACCTTGGGACAACGCTTTGTCGTCCTCGCCATCAGTGTTGTGTATCGTGGGTGTGCCATTCCTGTCGCCTGGGTCATCCTGCCAGCGGGCGCCAAACGGGCGTGGCGGCGCGAGTGGCTCCGGCTGTTCCGCCGGCTGCACCGGGCCATTCCACGGCACTGGACCGTCATTGTCTTGGCGGATCGGGGTTTCTATGCCCCCTGGCTCTTTCCTGCCAGTTGGACACAAATATTCATTTATGGAGAATCACGGCGCATAATGCAGTACATCGTTGTCAGGTCACCGAGATGCTGAAAGCCCCGCCACATCACTTCCGCGCCGGGGCGGTCGCTCCGGCGGCGCCCCACAAACCCGCCGAGCTGGGCGATCCAATTGACCGCTTGGGCCAGCGGCGGCGGTTCTACAGGAGGCGTCGGGACCCGGTGAATGGCACAATACAACGCTTGCCATTCGTCAGGGTCCAACAGGACGCTACACGGCACATCAGGCACCGCGCGCGCCAGCATGGTGGCGTAAAAAATCCGCCAGGCCAGGACGCTGTAAAGCGTCAAGGCGCGGCGTAAGCGTTCAGCCTTCTGGAATTGCCGCGCTTCCAGGCGACACCCGCTTTTCAAAATACGGTGCCAGACTTCGATACCCCATCGACAGGAGTACCACTGGACGCGTTCGATAGCATCGTCGACGGTCTCCACCGCCACGGTGGTCAACAACAGCCATTCGATCGGCTCCGCCTCGGCGGGCGGCTCGACTTCGCCCACCTGGACAGCCCACAGCACCACGGCTGGCAAGCCTTCAGCTTTACGATGCTTCGGGGGACACAAGGTCAAGGGACAAGAGCGCAATGCCAACGTCGCTTGCCGGGCGGGTTGTGCGCCACGACGCGGGACGTGCAGGACGAGCTGAGCCGCCACGGGCTGGGCGGCGACCGTGTCCCACACATATCGTTGCGGCGCGTTGACACAGCGATTCCACGAGGCGCGTATCAGCAGATCGATGCCTACGGGACGGGGAGCCGCTAGGACGTCATACACATCCGCTTCCCGATCACCCACGCTGATCATGTGGGTCGTGGGACAGCAGTCGCGCGCGGTGTAAACAGCGTCGAGACTGTGGAGCCACTTTTGACTTTCCTTCTGGCTGATGGGGAGCTGTTTGCGCCGGGCCCGTTTCCCGATGTCGTCCGGGTCCCGGGCCCAGACCTGTTGGGCCAATAGGCCCAAGGGGACGCGCTCTGGTGTGATGGCTAAGGTGGTATGGACCAGCAAGCCGTGACAGACGGAGTGGCCCAGCGGCCCTAAGCCTTCGGTCACGCGCAAGTTCGTCCAGTTGGCTTCAGTCGTATCTTGCACGGCCAAGACAAGCGGCGCCGTGTTGAGGCGACTATAAGTCGCCTCTATATGACTGTGGAGCATATCGTCGGGCGCAATGTCATCGTTGGTAAAAAAGCGATAGGCGGCTTTGAGCATCGCGCCGTTGCCACAGGCTTCGGGCAGAGCGGCCCCAGGACGCTGGGCGAGCGCATGGGCCAGTTGCACTAACCGCTGGGTCCGTCGCAGGTCGCCGAGGTCCGCGTCGGCAAACTCGGTGACGGCCCAACTCGTGGTATCGAGGAGATCGCTCATGTCTGCTTCCTTGCGTAACACGTTGAACCGGAAGTCAAGAAGGTGGAGAATCCATGCCCATCATAGCTCAAGTCCCTCTAAAACAAAAAATGTGTCCAACTGGCAGCCTTGAGGGAGGGGTGGTCGCAGACCATTTGTTGTACAATCTTCCCCTGGTCCCACAGCGGGGCAAAGCAACCGTGCCGTGTGAGCTACCTGCCCAAGGCACATAGGCTGGCACGGCTTGTGGATATCGTGCTATGCTTCGACATACACGCCCTCCTGCCGCGTCAGGGGATGCTCTCCAGGTTGACCCGTTGATGGAGCATATCTCCTTGCAGGAGCTCGTGCTATGCATGCTGCTTCCCCTCGGAGACCCAGGCGATGCCTCAGACGAACGTCGTGTTCTACAAAGAAGCAGATGAGCAGGTGCCGGTGCTCGACTGGCTCCGCGCGTTACAACGACGTGACCGGCGTGCCGCTGCGGCCTGCATTGCGCGGATGCAACGCCTGGCTGCCATGGGGCACGAACTCCGCCGCCCCGAAGCCGATTACCTCCGCGATGACCTCTATGAACTG
>JBKJWE010000302.1:0-3677 GCA_046717045.1 Nitrospiraceae bacterium
CCTCATCTCCGAATACGGGGGGACCTTGGAACGGTTCGTAGGAGACGCCATGATGGTTTATTTCAACGACCCTCTTTCTTGTCCTGATCATGCACAACAAGCCGTGAAACTCGCGATCGCCATGCGAAATGCAGTCAACTCCTTACAAGAAGATTGGAAGAAGCAGGGTATCCATCTCGGTGCAGGGATTGGCATAGCGACCGGATATGCCACGATAGGTGCAATAGGGTTTGAAGGGCGGCAGGATTACGCCGCGATCGGTCCCGTCACAAACCTGGCGTCTCGGTTGTGCGGCGAGGCGCAGCATGGCCAGATCCTTGTTTCGGATCGAGTGTTGGCCCTCGTCAAAGAGTTGGTCTCAGTCGAATCAATCGGTGAACTGACATTAAAAGGTGTGCAAAGGCCTGTTGCCATCTCTCAAGTGATTACCTGAGCTCGTTGAACAGGGTCTACAAGATCAGGTTCTGGCCTTCTTCCAAAATGTTGGCGGGGAGTCTGCAATGCTCTGAGTTCCGTTTCGATTTGTTCATGGAAGGGCGGTTTGAGATGATACGCATACACGGGCACTTGGTCATTGTGTATTTTCTCCCACTCGGTGGCGAGGAGCGAGGGTGTCAGATGTTTGGTCTGCTTAGCCAAGTCCCGAAGGCCGTTGGGAAAGGAGGATTCGATAAAGGCCGCCTTTAGTTCCAGGATCGTCCGGCCCAGGGTCCAGATTTCTTCCGTCGTATGGGTGTCACCGCTGTAGAGCAACGCGGCCCCCCGATCCCTCACCGCGTAACCCACGGTGGGAACCGTATGGTCGACCATGATCGGTATGACTTCGAGATGGCCGAGTGTTACTGGCTTACCAGGCTTCAGGATATGTGCCTGCAAGACGGGACGCTTTCGATTCGGCAGCTCGAAAAAATTTGGGTAAACCTGGTTGTTAAACACGTGATCCTTTAATCCTTGGATAACCGATTCAGCCCCTGCCACAATTACCGGCACATCGAACTTTTCGACCAGGTTGTCGACCAGTGTTGGCAGGCTCTTGATGTGGTCGAAATGGAGGTGACTGAGGAGCACGAACCGAATGCGTCGTTGGTCTACTAAGGTGAGTCGCGTCCCGATCGTGCCAGCATCCAGGAGCACGGAGCCGTCGAAGAGAAAGCCGCAACTCTCCTGTCGTACAAGCCCGGCTGTTCCGCCCACGAGCTGATCGGCTCCGTGGCATCCCAACACATGTATTTGCATGTACGGACTCTGCCTCAAGCGAGACGATGCTGGCTGCCGATACTTTTGCTACTTGGGTGGGGGCTCTGAAGGCCGAAGGGGTAAGTAAATATGAAACGTCGTCCCTACTCCTAGTTCACTCTCGACGGTGATCTTGCCATGGTGGGCATCCACGACGTCTTTAACAATCTTGGTGCCTAACCCCGTCCCACCCCGCTTGCTGCTCTTGGCGGCTGATGTGAAGAGTGTGTCGCGTATTTCTGGTGGCATGCCTTTGCCCGTATCCTCTACGGTCACATGGAGACTCACCCCAATCGGTTCTTCCTTAGCCGACACAGTAATCGTCCCCCCTGGTGGCACCTCTGGAATTGCGTTGTTGATTAGATTATAGAGTGCGTTGAACAGCCGGCGCTCGTCGGCCACGATATCCGGCGTTTGATCGAGTCCGGAGGTGTGAATCGAGACTCCCTTTTGGTCGGACCACCACTTCAGGGTCTCCGTCACTTCATTGACTACTTTGTCAAGCTGGCACGGCGCAAATTCAGGAGGGGTACTAAGTCCCTTCACGCAATCGGCAATCTCCTTCATCCGGTCCTGAATCCGGCGCGAGGAATTCTCCACCATCCCGACTACCTCATTGCACCGTTCATAACTTTCCTTGGCCGGCTTGTCCCCCCGCGTGAGGGCAGCTCCCAATAAATCCTTGAGCTCGCCCTGCATCAGTTCAGCCCCGCATACCACGGGCATGAGGAGATTCTTGATGTCGTGGCTGATATCCCCGAGTAACCGCACTACCTCCGCCAATTTCGCATCCTGGTAGAGACGGGCCTGTTCGATGGACGACGCCGTAATGGCAGAGACGATGCTCAGAATCGCGACATCGTCCTCGTCGAGCAGTCCTCCACGTTTATTCAAGACCTCAAGTACGCCGATAGGCTCGCCCTCCCATCGCTTGAGAGCAATTGCAATCATGTCGTGGGTAGTGTGCCCGGTCAACTCATCGATCGCGGACATGTGGCGAGGGTCCTGCTTGACGTCGCGGACCACCAGGGAGGCACCGGACTGAAAGACCGACCCCGCGATACCTTTATCCCAGGGAATAGCGGTCCCAGCCCTCACGGGACTTTCACCGATGGAGTGGCGGAAGATGAGTTGTTGTGAAACTGAATCTGATAGGAGAATCGACCCGCTCTCCGCCCCCACCACATCGAGTGCCGTACGGAGAGCTTTGGCTACCAGCTCGTCTGGCGTCAAATGCTCGAACAGGGCTTCACTAATAAGGCGTGCGGCTTCGAGCTCCCGATCTTTCCTAGCCCGTCGACAGTCATCTTCTCGACGCGGAGCAGCACGTCGATCGTTGGGGACGCCTTTTATTGTCAATAGGTCGCCCACGTGACCCACCTAATAAGCTGGATGGCACAGCGGTCGACTACGGTTTCTACGATACGCTTGTTCTGCTAATTTGGAGGGCGCTGTATGAGCACCCCTAGGTCTTAAATTGATCCTTGTATACATGGCCTTTCGCATGTTTGTTGACGGTCTCAGTCAATTTCTCTGCTCTAACCGGCTTAATGAGATAATCCACCACACCCTGCTTCATGAGTTCTGTCGCCCCCTTTACGTCAGGCTGACCCGTCATCACAATCACCGGAACAGAAGGAAACTGCTTTCTGAAAAATGCGATGGCCTCCACCCCATTCACCTTCGGCATGTGGATGTCGCACAAAATCGCGTCGACCATGCGAGGATTATCACCAGAACGAAGCTGTTGAATTCCCTTCTCACCATCTTCGGCATCGACCACATCGTAGCCGGCTTTCGTGAGCGTGAGCCGAACAGATTTCCGTACATCTTCCTCATCATCGACCACCAAGATCCTACCTGATGACATGCTCCCCTCCTATGTTAGTCACAACAAGCCCCACCCAACCTCCAGCACTTCTCGTATACGATAGACTTCTTCCACTAAATACCTATAGATCCAAGCAAATTTGGCCTTTTCGAGTACCATATGCCCCTTAACTAGTCAATACAGCCAACACGACATCTACAACACCTCTCGCCGATAATTGCGGAAATATGGAGATATGCGGCCTTAATTGGTGTGTATTTCCCCACTTCGGCCCCCTTGCTCGTTGGTTATCAACCCTCCTACAATACGCTGCCTGCGAGGCTCCTATGACCTCCCGTCTTTTCCTCTGGATCACGTCGTTCGACCTATGCAGTGAACAGATATTGGGGCAGTCCTCCATCTCTGGACTCTCGTAGTAGAAACGACCATTAAATAGTGTCGCTATTGCGAGGAGCCGCATGATGCGGCTGGAGAAGGTGCGTGCCCACTAAGGCATACCCGGCCCCCACCACTAGCATTTTGTTGGTTAAAGCGCTAGCCTCGCATATGGCTAATCATGAGTGGAGTATTTGACCGTGCATACGATTCTTGTCGTCGATGATGATGCAGA
>JBKJWE010000303.1:0-2699 GCA_046717045.1 Nitrospiraceae bacterium
GGTACGGGACATCACTTCGAGCGTCTGGGTCACGCTCGTATGCATCCGGCTGACGATTGGATTGGGAAAGAACCCGATCCAAAACACCAGCACAACGAGCGGAACGAGGGTGACGAGTTCCCGCCGATTCAAATCTGCCAGCTTCGGCAGCTGATGTGGGGAGGGCACGCCGAAGGCCACGCGCTGGACCATCCAGAGCAAGTAGACCGCAGCGAGAATGATCCCCAACGAGGCCGCCGCCGTGGCGATCTTGCTCCAGAGGAACGTCCCGGCCAAGACGAGAAACTCGCCGACAAAACTATTCGTCCCCGGAAGACCGAGCGAGGAGAGGGCGAAGATGACCAACAGGGTTGCATATTGCGGCATCGGGCCGGACAATCCACCGTTGTCGGCGATCAACCGGCTGTGGGTCCGTTCATAGATGATGCCGACACAGAGGAATAGCGCGCCGGTGGTAATGCCGTGGTTGACCATTTGGAGGACGGCCCCTTCGATGCCCTGTTGGTTCAGGACGAAGAGCCCCAGTGTCACGAATCCCATGTGGCTGACGCTCGAATAGGCGATGAGTTTTTTGAGATCGACTTGGGCCAATGCCATGAAGGCGCCGTAGATGATCGCAATGATAGAGAGGGCAATCATCAGGGGTGTGCAGATACGGCTCGCGTCCGGCAGAATCGGCAGACTCAATCGCAAGAACCCATAGGTGCCCATCTTGAGCAGCACGCTCGCGAGGAGCACGCTGCCGGCGGTGGGCGCTTCAACGTGCGCGTCCGGCAACCAGGTGTGAAACGGAAACATCGGGACCTTGACGGCGAAGGCGGCAAAGAAGGCAATGAAAATCCACAGTTGTACGGATATGGGATAGGTTGCCTGACTCAGCGCCATGATGTCGAAGGTGTGGCCTCCGTAAAAATACAGGACGAGGATGGCGACCAAGAGCAAGACGCTGCCGGCCTGGGTGTAGAGAAAGAACTTCATGGCGGCGTACAGGCGATTCGGTCCTCCCCAGACACCGATGAGGAGGTACATGGGAATCAACATCGCTTCCCAGAAAATATAGAAGAGCACGAAGTTCAGCGCGGCAAAGACGCCGACCATCGAGGCTTCCATCAATAAGAGCACCGTCATGAAGCTCCGGACCCTGGCGGTGATGGCTTGCCACGAGGCCAAGACGCAGAGCGGCATGAGGGCGACGGTCATCAGCACCAGCGGCAGGCTGATGCCATCGAGGCCCAGGCTGTAGTGCACAGGAGGCGACGTGATCCAGGCGACATGTTCGGTGAACTGCATCTGACTCGAATCCGGGTTGAACAGCCACCAGAGGGGAAGCGCCAAGATGAAATCGGCCGACGTCACGGCCAACGCAATCCAGCGCGCGGCGGATTCCTTCGCGAACAACATGACGGCGGCGCCTGCCACCGGCAGGAAGATCACCAACGTCAGCCATGGAAATGAGTTCGTCATTCGTCAATCGTCATTCGTCAATCGCCAAAAACAAGAGAGCACGTTCTGCGCCGCCCTCATTGTCCAATGACTGTCGACCATTGACTTCCCTTAAAAGAATAAGAACATCGTGAAAAGGACCACAGCCCCGAGCGCCATGCCCAAGGCATAGTGCTGGGTCTGTCCGCTTTGCAATAGCCGCAGGAGTGAACCGGCCCAGGCGCATGCGCGAGCCACCCCGTTGACCGTGCCGTCAATCACCTTCACGTCCACAAGCGACCAAAGTTCATCCGCTGCGGTGAAGGTTTGCTTGACGATCGCCCGATCGTAGGCCTCGTCCACGTACCACTTGTTCAGCGAACCACGATAGAGCGCTTGCCACTGTCGCGCGAACTGGTCCGGAAGCGTCGGGTTCAGGACGTAAAGGTAGTAGGCCGCGGCGATGCCGAGCAATCCCATGGCGGCGGCCAACACCATAATGACGATAGCTGCTTCCCCTCCCTGTGCGGACGAACCATGTTCGCCGGTGGCGAACACCGGCTCCAGGAATCCTGGAATGCCAAGATATCCGGTGACGATACTGAGCACGGCCAAGATCATCAGCGGCACGGTCATCGTGTGCGATGGTTCGTGGACATGGCTGGCGTGATGGTGATTCACGCGCGAGGGGTCCCAGAAGGTCACGAAGACCAAGCGGAAGCTATAAAACGCCGTCATGAGGGCGGTGATGAGCCCCAAGACCGTCAGGAACCGGCCAAGGGATCCGGCGGACCAGGATGAGATGAGCAGATCGTCTTTGCTGAAGAACCCGGCTGTCAACGGAAATCCGGCCAGCGCAAGTGAACCGACAACAAAGGTCCAATAGGTGACCGGCAATTTGTCTTTCAACCCGCCCATGCGACGCATGTCTTGTTCATGGTGCAGCGCGATGATCACCGAGCCACAACCCAGGAACAACAGGGCCTTGAACGCGCCGTGGGTCAGGAGATGGTAGATGCCGGCGGCGTAGGCGCCGAGGCCGCAGGCCATCATCATATAGCCGAGCTGGCTGACTGTAGAATAGGCGACGATTCGCTTGATATCGGTCTGGGTCAGGGCGATCGTCGCACCGAGGACCATCGTCAAGCCGCCTACGATCGCGACGACCATCATGGCCGTCGGAGACAAGTTATAGAGCGGCGACAATCGCGCAACCAAGAAGACCCCTGCCGTCACCATCGTGGCGGCATGAATCAACGCCGAGATCGGTGTCGGGC
>JBKJWE010000304.1:0-3539 GCA_046717045.1 Nitrospiraceae bacterium
ATGGGTAACGAAGCGGTGCCACTAAACTATCTGCCGATCGTGCTGTTTATCAGCATTGCCATCGCCTTCGGCGTCGTCTCGCTCTTGGCCGGGTGGGTGGTCCGTCCCAGCCGCCCCTATCGCGCCAAGCTGACTCCGTACGAGAGCGGGAGCCCGCTCTTTTCGGATGCGCGCATCCAGATCCCGATGCGCTATTACATCATCGCGATGCTGTTCGTCATTTTCGATATCGAAGTGATCTTCATGATCCCCTGGGCCGTCCGGTTTCATTCGCTCGGCCTGGTCGGGCTCATCGAGATGCTGGTGTTCATCGGCATTCTGTTGGTGGGGTTCTGGTACGCGTGGAAGAAGGGGGCGTTAGAATGGGATTGATGGTTTATGGATGGACAGCCTGGCTGACTCTTGCGCTTGCAGACCGCGCACGATCGGAATGTGCTCGGTCGATGCGCGCGGTGAGAGCCAGCCGGACCATCCATCCCACTCTAATGCTGAGAGAACATAAAGGGAGAATATGAGTTTTTTAGAGCGGCAGCTGGAAGCGAATATCCTGACGACCAATTTGGATGCGGTCGTGAATTGGGCGCGGAAGTCGGCCCTGTGGCCGATGACCTTCGGCCTCGCCTGCTGCGCGATCGAGATGATCGCAAGCGTCTCGTCGCGTTATGACTTGGATCGCTTCGGCGCCGGTGTCTTCCGCGCTTCACCCCGGCAGTCCGATCTCATGATCATCGCGGGCACGGTCACGCGGAAGATGGCGCCGGTGATCCGCCGAATCTACGACCAGATGCCGGAGCCTCGATACGTCATTTCCATGGGGTCCTGCGCCACATCCGGCAACCACTACAACAGTTACGCCGTCGTCCAAGGCGTCGATCAGATTATTCCCGTCGACGTCTATGTGCCCGGCTGTCCGCCCCGTCCGGAAGCGCTGCTCGACGGGCTGCTGAAACTGCAGGAAAAAATCCAACGTGAAAAGGTGTTCGTCAAATAGCCATGCATCCTGTACTCGAGAGCCTGCGAGCAAAATTCCCGGAGGCGATTCTCGCCGTCCACGAAGATGTCGAGCGGACAGAGCTCGCCGTCTCTGTGACCGCACCTCGCATCGCGGACATTGCCCGCTATCTCCACGATGCGCCGGAAATGTCGTTTAATCACCTGACCGACATCTGTTCGGTCGACTACCCGGAAGATCAGCAGCGTTTCGAGGTCGTCTATCAGCTCCACTCGCTTCCGCATCGTCAACGGCTGCGCGTGAAGACACGGATCTCTGAAGACAATCCGTCCATCGCCTCCGTCACCGGCATCTGGAAAGGCGCAGAATTTCTCGAGCGCGAAGTGTACGACATGATGGGCATTACGTTTACCGGCCATCCCGATCTCCGTCGGATCCTGATGCCCGAGGACTATGCCGAGGGATACCCGTTGCGGAAGGATTTTCCCGCTGAAGGGCGCGGTTGGCGCAGCCAGTTCGATTTTATCCCGAGATTGGATGAAGCGCCGGTCGAGACGGCGGACGGCGAGATCCCGGAAAGTCAGAAAAAGGCCTTTCGCGCGGAACCTTCCGTCCCCAGCGCTCGACGGCAGGAAGAACTCTTGCTGAATATGGGCCCCCAGCACCCGAGTACGCACGGCGTGCTGCGCGTTGTGCTGCAATTGGACGGCGAACGGATCGTGAAAGCGACACCGGACCTCGGCTATCTGCACCGCGGCGTCGAAAAATTGTGCGAAGGCCTGGCCTATATGCAGATTATCCCGCACACGGACCGGCTGGATTATGTCTGCGCCATGTCCAACAACTATGCCTATGTGCGAGCCGTGGAAAAGCTGTTGAACATCACCGTGCCCGAACGCGCCGAGTATATACGGACGATCGTCGCGGAGATGCAGCGCATCATAGGCCATCTGTTCTGGTTGGGCACGCAGGCGCTGGATATCGGCGCAATGACGGTGTTCTTCTGGACGTTCCGGGAGCGTGAAATCCTCCTGGACCTGTTCGAGAAGCTCTGCGGCGCGCGGCTGACGCTGAATTATTACCGCATCGGCGGAGTTGACAGCGATTTCACGCCTGAACTCGTCAAGCGACTCAAGGCCTTTCTCGACATGTTCCCTGAGAAGGTCAAGGAATACGACTCGCTGATCGCCTCCAATCGCATTTGGCTCGGGCGCACGAAGAACGTGGCGGTGATCACGGCAGAAGATGCCATCAACTTTGGCTGCACCGGACCGGTCTTGCGCGGATCGGGCGTGGCCTACGACGTGCGCAAAGCCGAGCCCTATGGCGCATACGACAAGGTCGATTGGGAAGTGCCGATCGGCAAGAACGGCGACACGTACGATCGTTATTGGATTCGCATGGAAGAAATGCGGCAGAGCGCCCGAATCATCAAGCAATGCCTCGACCAGATGCCGCAGGGCTCCTTCATGGCCGACGTGCCGCAATATATCCCGCCGCCCAAACCATTGGTCATGCGTGACATGGAAAGCTTGATCCACCATTTCATTATTTTCACGCAGGGCTTCAAGCCCCCGAAAGGCGAAACCTATTGCGGGACCGAGGCGCCAAAAGGCGAGCTGGGATTCTTCATCGTAAGCGACGGCAGCGCCCGTCCCTATCGATTGAAAATTCGCGCCCCATCGTTCGTGCATATGGGCGCCTTCGACCACATGGCGCGCGGCTATCTGATTTCCGACATCATCACGATCTTCGGGACCTATGACATCGTGATGGGCGAGTGCGATCGGTGAAGACGTTAAACGTGAATCGTTAAACGAGAAGATACGCTATCCGGTTCACGAATAACGGTTAACGATTAACGAGACGACAGGTGGTCTGGTGTTACAGGATAAACATAAGAATGAAATAGCCGACATTTTGAGCCGCTACCCGGTCAAACGGTCGGCGCTGATTCCTTTGCTCTATCTGGCGCAGCGGGAAGAAGGCTATGTGACCGAGGCGGCGATGAAAGAGATTGCGGGTCTGCTACGCCTGACGCCTCCGCAAGTCTATGAGACAGTCACCTTTTATACGATGTTGCATCTCAAGAAGATCGGGAAATTCCACATTCAGATCTGCAAATCGCTGATGTGCGCGCTGGTTGGTTCCGATACGGTCATCGGATGGATTAAGACCAAGCTCGGCATCGGGCCAGGCGAGACCACAGCCGACGGATTGTTTACCCTCACCGGTGTGGAATGTCTCGCGGCTTGCGGCACCGCGCCGATGATGCAGATCAACGATGACTATTACGAGCGGCTAACGGAAGAGAAGGTCGATCGCATTCTGGCCGATTTGAAGACGACGGGGACCTGCGCGCTCAAGACCGGACCGTTCATGTGGCCGGAACCAGCAAACGGTCAACGTTAATCGTTATTCGTTAAACGAGGGAACTGCTTACGTCAAAAGGCAAAGCCGCAACGGTCCGAACCTTTGAGGATCTGGACGTCTGGAAGGTGTGTCGGGAGCTACGGACCAGACTCTCAAAATTAACCGAATCTTTTCCGAGAGAAGAGAAATATCGGCTGACTGATCAGCTTATACG
>JBKJWE010000305.1:0-2947 GCA_046717045.1 Nitrospiraceae bacterium
GCCCTGGGGGGCATGGCCGGAGGCGGCCACGACGCGGGGGAGAATCGCCTGCTCCTCAACGATCAGGTGTTCGACGCAGGCTTGGTCGGCGTCCAGCTCACGGGTCCGCTCGCGGTCCGCACCGTGATCTCGCAAGGCTGCCGTCCGATCGGCGAGCGCTACGTCGTCACGAAGGCCGAACACAATCTGATCTATGAACTGGGCGGGATGCCGGCCTTACAACGACTTCAGGATGTCTTCGAATCGCTCGACAGCACCTATCGCCGAGAGGCGCATCGAGCGCTGCATCTGGGTATCGTCATCGACGAGCACCGGAGCCATTTCGACCGGGGTGATTTCCTGGTTCGCAATCTTGTCGGGGCGGACCAGCAGGCCGGAGCTATCGCGATCGGCGACATCGTGCAGGAAGGTCAAACCGTCCAATTTCATCTCCGCGACGCCAAGTCGGCCAGCGACGACCTTCAGTTCCTCCTGGCGGCGGACCGAACGACACATCACAACCCGCCGCTCGGCGCGCTGCTGTTCTGTTGCTGCGGGCGAGGCGAAGGCCTCTTCGGCCGGCCTCACCACGACAGCGGAGTCATCCAAGAACGGATCGGGCACATCCCGGTGGCCGGGTTCTTTGCCCAGGGCGAGATCGGTCCGGTCGGAGGCAAGAACTTCCTCCACGGCTATACGGCCAGCATCGCGCTCTTTGCCGAATTGGAGCCGAAACCGCAATAACGTGCCGACAGCAACCAGAGGAGACCACATGGGCGACAACGAGATTACGACATCATCCGGCCTGAGCTACGTGGACCACGTCGTTGGGACAGGGGATCTGGCCGTCGCCGAGAAAACGACGACCGTCCACTACACAGGCCGTTTGGAGAACGGGAACAAATTCGACAGCTCCGTCGATCGAGGCCAACCCTTTTCCTTCCGACTCGGCGTCGGGCAGGTCATCAAGGGTTGGGACGAAGGCGTCCAGGGCATGAAGGTAGGCGGCAAACGCACCTTGACCATCCCGTCCAACCTTGGCTATGGCGCGCGGGGGGCCGGGGGAGCCATTCCTCCTCATGCGACCCTCATATTCGACGTCGAATTACTCGCCGTCCAATAGCGATGCACCGGACCCCCCTCTTTTCCCAGCATCAAACCTGTGGCGGAAAGCTCGTCGATTTTGCCGGATGGGAAATGCCCATCCAGTACAGTGGCGTCGTCGACGAGTACCAGACCGTTCGCACCACTATCGGACTCTTCGATGTCAGCCACATGGGCCGGATCTGGGTGAGCGGCAGCGGCGGCGCGCTCTTCTTGCAACGAGTCACGACCAACGATGTCGGCAAACTGGCGCTGTCCCAGGCCCATTATTCCATGGTGTGCAACGAACGGGGTGGGATCAAGGACGACATCTTCGTCTATCACCTCGCCGCCGATGAGTACATGCTCTGCGTGAATGCGTCGAATCGCGAGAAGATCGTCGCATGGTTGCACTCGCACCAGACGCCCCAGGATCGGTGTCGTCTGGAAGATCGCTCGGCCATCGTTTCCCAAGTGGCCGTGCAAGGACCCAAATCTCGCGAACTCCTGAAGGGCCTCGGCGCCACCACGCTCGATCAGCTCCGGATGCATCACAGTTGCCAAGGTAGTATCGACGGTCTCACTTGTCTGATCGCTCGTACCGGCTACTCCGGCGAGTTGGGTTTCGAAATCTACATCGATGCGAACAAGGTCAGTCGCTTGTGGGTACACCTCGTCGAGAAAGGCCAGGCCTATGGGCTGAAGCCGGCCGGACTGGGTGCGCGAGACTTACTGCGATTGGAAATGGGCTATTTGCTGTATGGGAACGACATCAACGAAGACCTGACGCCGATCGAGGCTGGCGCCGATTGGACCATCAGCTTCCAGAAAGGTGACTTCATCGGGCGGGACGCGTTGCTCGCGCAGCAACAGGCTGGAGCCGCTCGTCGATTTGTCGCATTTGAGCTCGTCGAGAAAGCGGTCCCGCGACATGGATTCAAGATACGTGACGCGGCGACCGGCGAGTCGATTGGCGAGGTGACCAGCGGGAATCTGTCCCCGCTGCTTCAGAAAGGCATCGGACTCGGCTATGTTCCTTCGTCCCACAGCGCACCAGGCACGTCCCTCGTCATCGACATTCGCGGGAAAACTGTCCCAGCCGTTGTCGTCAAACCGCCGTTCTATAAGAAGCCAAATGCCAAGAGCGTCTAGCTAATGGCTGATGACACGGGCAAGACAAAATGGAATTCGTTTCAGCTTGTGCTACACGCTATACGCCATCAGCCATAAACTCATTATGACGAAGAACATTTATACAGGTCGAGTCGTCACCCTGAATATCGATACCGTGGCGCTGCCAAACGGCGTCACCGTGGATTTAGAGATCGTCCGCCATCCCGGCGCGTCAGCTGTCGTGCCGCTCAAAGAAGGCGGCACGGTCATCTTGATTCGTCAGTTTCGTCACGCGGCGGGCGGATTTATTTATGAGATCCCCGCCGGAAAACTGTCGCCGGGCGAAGCACCGCTGGCCTGTGCCGCCCGAGAACTGGAAGAAGAGATCGGCTATCGGGCCGGATCGCTCGAACTGCTCTCCAGTATTTTTACCGCGCCCGGATTCACCGACGAAGTGATCCACGTGTACAAAGCCACCGGCTTGATGAAAGGACAACAACATCTGGATCGAGACGAAGTGCTCGAGATCGTCGAGATGCCGCTGAGGGACGCGATCGAGATGATTCGGAACGGAGCGATTCGGGACGCGAAAACGATGGTCGGATTGCAGGCTGTCTATATTGGGAAGGGATGCCGGTAGGGGGAACCGCCCAAGGAATCTCCCGCTTGTGGCGGGAGACTCCTTAAGCCAGTTAGCCTCGCCACAAACTGATTACTTGCCCTTATCGTCTTTCTTCTTCTCGTCCTTCTTCTCATCGCCGAACGTATCGGC
>JBKJWE010000306.1:0-2682 GCA_046717045.1 Nitrospiraceae bacterium
GCCCGATCCGTGATGTTCAGGTACGCGACCATCTTTTGATCGAACGGGAACACCGAGGTCGTGGCACCCAATTCCGCACCCATGTTACAGATAGTGCCCTTGCCGGTCGCGCTGATGGTCTCAGCGCCTGGGCCGAAATATTCGACGATCTTGTTGGTTCCGCCCTTCACCGTGAGAAGGCCGCAGAGATAGAGGATGACGTC
The DNA here is from genome assembly GCA_046717045.1 of Nitrospiraceae bacterium. Classification (GTDB taxonomy): domain Bacteria; phylum Nitrospirota; class Nitrospiria; order Nitrospirales; family Nitrospiraceae; genus JBKJWE01. The sequence goes on from JBKJWE010000306.1 coordinate 204, forward strand.
TTTTGCCGAGGCCCAGCCGCTTAATCTGCCGGTCAGACGCACGCCGATCAATTTCGGATGGAGCACTTCCCAGGGCAGGCCGGCCATGACTTCTCCGGCATCCGCGCCGCCGACGCCGATCGCCAGCATCCCAAGCCCGCCGCCGTTCGGCGTATGCGAGTCAGTGCCGATGATTAAGCCGCCCGGGAATGCATAATTTTCCAACACAACTTGGTGAATAATCCCGGCGCCCGGCTTCCAAAACCCGATGCCGTACTTTTTCGCAGCTGAGGCGAGGAAGTTGTAGACTTCTTTATTCTCGTCCATCGCGCGAAGCAGATCCTTCTCGGAGCCCATTTCGGCGCGGATCAGGTGGTCGCAATGGATCGTGCTCGGGACGGCAGCCGTTTCCTTATTGGCCTGCATGAACTGCAACATGGCCATCTGAGCCGTCGCGTCCTGCATCGCGACTCGATCAGGACGCAGCGCCAACATCGCCTTCCCGCGCTCCCAGGTCTGGGTCTCGAAATTGTCCGCATGTGAAACGAGCACCTTCTCCGCCAGTGTCAGGCCTCGGCCGAATTTCTTTCTGGCCTTGACAAAGACATCCGGCATCTTCGCATAGAGTTTTTTGGCAATATCCATCGACATGATTTATCTCCTAAAAAACGTCAACCGTCATTTGTCAATCGTGCACTGTGAGACCGAGGAAATCAATCACCGTCCGTCGAATGACCAATGACGATTGACTATTGACGTTTTACTTCAGCGGCGGTACTTCGCGGCGTTTGGGCGCTGCGTAGTTCACCAAATAATCGAACAGCCTGATCAAGCGGCTGTCTTGACGCTTCTGATCCACCCAATGGCCGATCAACCCAATCGTGCGCGAGAGGATGAAGAAGCCGTTTAAACTATCGACTGGGAAGCCGATATCGACAAGCACCGCCGCCATCGTCCCGTCGACGTTCAGGATCAGGTTATCTTTCTTGACCGACGTGATCTTTTCGACTTCGAGGGCAAAGTCGAGACAGGGCGTTTTGATGTTCAAACTCTTGACGTACCCTACCAACTCCTTCACGCGCTTGTCCGGATTGCGGAGACTCTTGACGCGATGGCCGATTCCAGGCACGGGACCGTGGTTCTTCTTCATGTAGGCCAGGAACTCGTCAACCGACATCTTGTGATCGACGGCATACTTGAAGAACCGGCCGGCATCCGTGACAGCCCCGCCGAAGCGCGGACCGATCATGATCATGCCGGCAGCCACCGACTGCGACAGGCCGATGCCCGCACAGGCCGCGAGGATCGTCGCGTAGGCGCCGCTCACACAAGGCCCATGATCGGCAGAGAGCATCATGATGCGCTTGATGATTTCGGCTTCCTGCTTTGAGATCAACCGCCTGTCCCACAAGAGTCCGATGACGTGCGGGATTTCGTAGCCCTTATTGATGAGTTCGGACGCGGGATAGCCGTCGTAGCAAGGTTCGTCGCCACGATCGTCGCTGATCGTCGTGCGAATCAACGGGGCCACCATGACTTCGTCCGCCTTCATCGCTTCTTCGACCGACTTCGGCAGCCTCGGCAGCGCGGCCGGTTCGACCGGCTCCTTCACTTGACCGGACTTCAACAGCTCTTGATAGGTTTCCTTGATCGCAGGACCGAGCGCACCGAACGGCGCCGGCACAATTGCGCCGGCTTTCTTGAGCGCATCCGATTTGGACCGGGCCGACCCCTCGCCCTTCATGCCCTCTTTGGCGCCCGCATGACCGAACTTCATCCCCTTCGGCAAACTTTCCTGGCAGAAGCCGGAGACGACAGCAATCAACTTCACCCGCCGCTTCTTGGCGCCATACCACTCGGCAGCCCGTTCTTCCAGGTCGCCCCCCATTTCGCCGACGATGACGACCGCCTTCGTCTGCGGATCGTTCTCGAACATTTCGAGATAGCTGACATAGTCGGTGCCGGGATAGGCATCACCGCCAATGCCGATGGCCGTGGTAATCCCGTCTGCAAACTGCGAGCAGATCCAAATAATTTCATTCGAGAGACCTCCCGACTTTGTGATGACGCCGAACGAGCCTTCGCGATAGAGCTTGGAAAGCACAAGGTTGTCGAACGCCCCGCCAATCACCCCGAGACGGCAGGCACCGGCCGAGATGATGCCGATGGAAGAGGGGCCGTTGAACACCTTGCCCAGCTTACGCGCGTGGGCTCCGAGGAGTTTCGCATCTTTTTCCGGTACGCCCTCCGTGATCATCGACACGGCTTTGATGTGCGAATCGTCGAGCGCTTCCATGCCGCCCTTCATCGCACGATCCGCGCCGATGTAGACAAGGCTGGTATTGATCGTCGGATGATTCTTCGTAGCCTCGGCGATACTCTTATAGACCGGAATGGCAATGAGTCCGCTACCGTAGGGAACTTCGTTGGTCTTGCCCGCGTCCGGAGGATAGACGAACGCTTCGACGTTCAGCGGCTTCTTGATCAGATAGCAAAATTC
>JBKJWE010000307.1:0-2585 GCA_046717045.1 Nitrospiraceae bacterium
ACCATGTCGTACAAAGAACTCCAATCCTTTTTCTAACCATAAACCTCTAAAATGTAAAACAATACCCCCTAAACGGTAGGTCTGACAAGTTGTGTGTGGGACACCCCCTAGAATCTATTTCTGAGATCCTAAGGGAAATGATTGGAATCGCGTGAACGAGCCCGACCTGCGGACCTGGGCAACCTGAACGGCTGTATCAGTCTTACTTCTCGAATGTGCCGCACTAGGGGAGATGTGGATCACCTGGATTCCACATCATATGAGGAGAACGGGCTATCCGCGAATATCGAAATTCATTGTGGTCCGCTGGTTGTTGCGCAGGACGTCAAGCTTGACGATTCGCTCGTTACGAAGCTGCTGGAAGAGCGTCAGCATCGTGCCTGGGTCTCGGACTTCGACACCATTGACTTGCTGGAGAACGTCTCCATGCTGCAAACCAATTTTTTCATAGAAGCTTGTGGGGGAGATATAATCGAGACGGAACCCGCTCATCACGCCGTTTATAAGGTAGGGCACAGCTCTCGCCTGAGACAGTAATTTCGGTAGATCGCCCAAAGCCTGATCCACCTCGCGCCGATCAAGGACCTTACGGAGCGGTCCGCCTGAGGCCGGTAGGGCCTTGAGGGCAACAGCCGGTTGTGCAGTCGGCGGTTTTTCGGTTTGGCCCACCAGTAATGAGAGGAGTTCCTGCTGATTGCCTAGGCTGATGACGATACCGTCTCGACGGATCTCGCTGACATTGCCGACATCCGGAATCGAATCGTGAAGCCGCACGAAGACTTGCCGCTTACTCGACAGCTCTTCAATGATGGCCGATACGCCGCTGTGCTCTCCGATCACTACCCCTAACAACTTGATCTTCGACGCCACATCGAGCGGTGCGCGGGACAAGACCGACCCAGACTGAGTCGACATCTCCAACAAATCCGGCGGGAGAGGAAACAGCCCGCTGAGGCGAACCTGCTCGGCCAACATAGTAGGGGAGGTCCCAGCGGACACATCGACCGTCGACACCGGACGTATCAGTATAGCGCCAGTCGGAAGATGGAGCGCTTCCGCAATCACTGCATTGATCGTGTGTGCCAAGAAGAAGGTTGCGCACAACAGGAAGACAAGCAGCAAGCCGCGACGCAATGTAATCATAGTTCCCACCGAGGTATTCTAATAGTGGAGAGCCGCCACAGGCAAGTATTCTTCCATATGTCTCGTCATTCTCTCGACACCCTCTCGACGCCAGGTATCGCTGAATCTCCTTGGCAAATCAATAGAAGCGACCAAGGATCTGATTCGGGTAGACAACTTTTCCGTTTCCATCCATAATTCCTCGGACAACCAAGGAGTCCCTCGTGAAAAAAGCGCTAATCAGCGGAATTACAGGCCAGGATGGATCGTATCTTGCTGAGTTTCTTCTCCGCAAAGGCTATGAAGTCCATGGGATTATTCGGAGGTCAAGCTCCTTTAATACCGGCCGTATTGACCCCATCTATGAGGATCCCCACGTCCCGCACCCTCGACTTCACTTGGTCTATGGTGACTTGAATGATGCCAGCTCGCTCAACCACATCCTCCGTACGATTGAACCGGACGAAATCTACAATCTTGGCGCACAGAGCCATGTCCGAGTGAGTTTCGACATTCCCGAATATACCGGTGAGATTACCGGGTTAGGAACAGTCCGATTGCTCGAGGCGATCCGAGAGTCAGGTTTAAAACCAAAGTTCTATCAAGCATCATCGAGCGAGATGTTCGGTAAGGTACAAGACATGCCGCAGCGGGAGACTACTCCTTTTTACCCTCGGAGCCCATACGGCGCAGCAAAGGTGTATTCCTATTGGATCACCGTTAACTACCGCGAAGCCTATAACCTATTCGCCTGCAATGGAATTCTCTTCAATCACGAGTCGCCGCGGCGCGGTGAAACCTTCGTGACGAGAAAGATTACCAAAGCGGCGGCGCGGATCAAGCTGGGGGTCCAACAAGAGTTGTTCCTCGGTAACCTCGATGCCAAGCGCGATTGGGGATTCGCCGGCGACTACGTCGAGGCGATGTGGATGATGTTACAAGCGTCAGTGGCAGAGGACTTTGTCATTGCAACGGGAGAGACTCACACCGTTCGAGAGTTCCTGGAGCAAACGTTCGACAGGCTCAAGTTGGATTGGAAGAAGTACGTCAAGGTCGATCCGAAATACTACCGCCCCACAGAAGTAGACCTTCTGATCGGCGATGCGAGCAAAGCTAAGAAGACACTCGGATGGGAACCCAAGGTTCGGTTTAAAGAGTTGGTCGATATGATGGTGGATGCCGATTTGGCGGCAGAGCGAGAACGACTCGATGGCGTGAGGGTCAAGAAGTAATGGCGCATTCATTCTGGTCCGTCAAACGCGTGGTCGTCACGGGAGGAGCCGGCTTTCTCGGATCCTTTGTGGTCGATCAACTTCGCGCCAAAGGGTGTCGGCACATCGTCGTGCCACGCAGTAACGACTACGACCTGGTTCAGATGGACGCCGTCCAGCGCCTCTACACGGATGCGAAGCCGGACATCGTCATCCATCTCGCAGCGCGCGTCGGAGGCATCGGGGCAAATC
>JBKJWE010000308.1:0-2833 GCA_046717045.1 Nitrospiraceae bacterium
GACTAGCAGCTGCTGGCTGAAGACCCCCCGCACATCTATGCCGAACATCGGCAGCACGACGTTGACAAGTAGGTTCGCCGTGAACGAGAGCGTAAGATAAATGAGGAAGTTCGCAATGAGAAACAGCCCAATGCCTTTGATCCACTTCATCGAGGTCCTCCTTCGTCGGGGCTACACAGGCCCACGACTCGATCATTATACACAAATGGGCAGCATGAATTGTATCAAGGTGACTGGGTAGCTGTTGTGGAGGAGAGATAAGTCAGCCTTTCTCAGAATCAAGTCCCCAGAACTCCTTGAATGTTCCGGCGAAAGTTGACCGGCCCCTGGGCTTCTGTTAGAAAGGGGCTATGAGGCCTCTTGGAATCACGATCATCTTGTTCGCGTGGCTGGGTGTGCTGCTGGTCAACGCAGCCGATCCGGTCGCTCATCAGGCTCCGTTTGTTGTGCCCCTAGGTCCTGATGGGGTGCAGCGAGCGACCATTACGCTGGACAGTTATTCCTATACCCCCGGTCATTTGATCGTGGAAGCCGGCAAACCAGTCGAACTGACGTTGACCAGCGTCACCACCATTATTCCTCACAACTTTATTATCAAAGAAGTCTCGGTCGAACACGATGTCAGCGCCGGCAAGACGGCTGTCGTCAAATTTACGCCCGCGCAAACGGGCATCTTTGCAATCTACTGCGACAAGCGCCTCTGGCCTCTGCCGAGCCATCGGGACAAAGGTATGGAAGGCAAGCTCGAAGTGAAGTAAGGATCGTTCCACGACTACGCACGCATCCAAACACGAACTCCTCCGCGACAATCTCAAGCAAGTTTCCCGCTCATTCTATCTTACGTTGGCCGTGTTGCCGGCCGACGTGCGTGACCAAGTACGGCTGGCCTATTTGTTCGCTCGCGCCGTCGATACCATTGCCGATACAGACTTGATCGATCGAAGCCGGCGGCTTCAGTACCTGAAACAATTTCGCGATCAGTTCGTTGGCGACACCATCTACTGGGACGAGGTTCGTTCCATCCAAACTGCGTTGCTTCCGCATCAGACAGACTCGTCCGAGAAAGTTCTCCTGCAAAGACTCGAAGACTGTTTCCGTCTCTATGAAGGATGTACGGCTGAGGACCGGGGGCGGATTCGTGACCTCATGGCCACACTGCCGAACGGCATGGAAATGGATCTGACGAAATTTCCTGGCGATTCAGCCGCACAGCTGACCGCCTTGCAGACGCTAGAGGAACTGGATCAATACATCTATTACGTGGCCGGCTGTGTCGGAGAATTCTGGACGAACATGATGTATGCACATCGACCTGCCCTGTCCTATTGGGACAAGGCTCACATGTCGAGGATTAGTGTGCGATTCGGGAAAGGTCTGCAGTTGACGAATATTCTGAAGGACCTTCCACGCGATTTGCAGCGAGGGCGGTGCTATGTGCCGACAGTCTTGCTCAAGGAAGCAGGACTTGCCCCCGCCGATCTATTGAGGCAAGAGAATCTGAGCCGGTACCGGTCCGTCTTATCAAAGCTGCTCAAAATCGCGGTCGATCATCTCGATCAAGGCTGGGCTTATACGATGCAAATTCCTCGTTGGGAAACCCGCCTGCGCCTCTCCTGTATGTGGCCCATTCTCTTAGCCGGCGAGACCCTCAAACGTGTAGCCATCTCACCAGATATTCTCGACCCTGCTGTGAACATCAAAGTCCCACGAAGTCGTGTCTATCAAATCATGGCCTTGACCATCCTCACTGGCGCCTGCGGCTACACCGGCACTGCCTACTGGGGGCGTCTCCGAAAGCAGATCGTGTAAACGATTTGCTTCACTCCATTCTTACGCTTCTTACGTTGGGGCTCAAACGGATGCAGGGTGGGGATGCGCCATTCGTCAGCGAGTCATCCTCTCTCTTTTCCCCTTGCTGTGCCGCAGCCTTCTGGTGGGCTGGATGAACCGGCATTGCGAAAGTGAGCGTAGGCTGGGGCACCGCACTTGCCGAGCTGAGACGGTTCGCTGTCAGCGAACGGCGAGGACTGCTCGAAGTTCCGTTCAAGCGAAGCTCAGAATGGAACGAGTTCCGCAGCCGAGGAGCGGCGAAGCTTAGTGCAGTCGAGCCGAAGCGGGTGAGCAGAGCCGGTTCATCCAGCCCACGTTCTATTTTTTAACCTGCGGCTCCAGCAACTTCTCACCCTTTTTGAACACCGCATAGATCGCCTGTGACGGGCAGGCGTCCAAACAAAGGCGGCAGCTCTCCAAACAGCGTGAAGGATCGAACTTGTATGGGGGCGTGGACAACCAGGCGCTGGTTGGGCAGATGGGAATGCAGATGCCGTTGTGGGTGCAACGGTCTGGGTGGCGCACAAGGTGATCACGGATGACCATCATAGGTTTGACTCCTTCAAAGAGACCTTGGGAAAAGATCTCAAACATGTTTCTATCAGGGAGACTGCTCACTTCCACTCCTTGACCAGATCTTTGAGCCGATCTTTGAGTTCAGGAATCTGGTCGATGTTATTTTGAATCGCTCCGAGGATATTGCTCAGGCGTGCCGACTTCTGCGCATCTTTGTCTTTCTGCACCAGTCGATCGTGCTCGGCAAAGGCGGTCCGATGCTTTGGTTCGAGGTGCTTGCGCGCCAGGAGTAACGCTTCCCCGATTTCGTATGGCTCGACTGCCATGGGTGGGACCACAGTAAACGAGCCGTCGGTGAACACGACCACAGCCGAGCCGGTCTTGCTCTTGAGTCCGATCACGGCTTCCACGCTTTTCCCGTTCAGTGCATCCCATGAATGGAGCAGGCCGGGAAACTGTTTCATGAAACCCACCTTTTCTTGGTTGG
>JBKJWE010000309.1:0-3093 GCA_046717045.1 Nitrospiraceae bacterium
CTGAAAGGCATGGTGCTACTACGGAAAGGCTCGCGCTTGTCCGTTCAACCGGTTACGGAAGCTGAGTGGGCGGTCGTGGTGAAGCTTGCTAGGGTCTAGCGTTATGGGAAAAAGACGCTGCTCCGGCGGATAACATGATCTTGCAAGCTGCTCAAAAAGTTCGTCCAGTAAGGGATCCTGCTAGGTTTTGGCCTTGCCGTTGTCAAGATGCCGGTGCTGCCAATCCAACCAGGCATGGCCCAATTCGTGCGCCAGAATGTATCGTCGCCTGGTGACGGGCAATCGCTTGCGGAGATAAATAGTCTTTGCCTCGTCGTCCCAGATGCCGTCGGCCTTCGGGTCACGACTATCCATATCCGCCTCAGAAAGCTGGCGAACCGAGATTCGGTAGCCGAATGGAAGGACGACTCTGGAAGGAATGCGCATGGCCATCACTGCTCCGTTGCCTGTTAGACTAACATAAAATCCTGGCCAGCTTCACGGCCATATTGCTAATGTATTTCAATAACTTATGGGATTCGTTGTGGCGAAATTGTCTTGGAAAATAAGAGAGAAAACGCGGCGTTTTTGCCGAGGAATCTGCAGAGATGATAGGCCTCCACAGTGACTCTGAGGCGACGTCTTGCTACTTTTTCCACTGTGCCATTGAGCAGATGGAGGCAGTTCTGAGATCGGAAGGAGATCTTCACTCGGTAAGAAAAACCACTCGAAACATCCTGGCCGTGCCTAAAAGTGCGGTCAATGCCGTGCGGCGTCAGCTATAGAGGTATAATCATGATGGAGCGAGGTTGACGATGCACCGTGTTCTCGTCCTTGGGGCAGGGAAAATCGGCTCGCTCGTGGCATGCCTTTTCGAAGAAGGCGGGGGCTACGAGGTGCACCTCGGCGATATCACCCTCGATGCCTCCAAGCAACTGGTTGACGAGCTGGGCCTTGCCCGGGTCACACCGGTCCTGCTCGATGTTAGACACCCCGACGCGGTGAGCGCCTATCTGAGCGCGCATCCCTGTGAAGCGGTCCTCTCCAGTCTCCCCTATTTTTGCAATCCTACCGTAGCGGGACTCGCCCTTGAGCACCAAGTCCACTACTTCGATCTCACAGAGGACGTCGAGGTGACCAATCAAATCAAGGTGCTCAGCGCCAAGTCGCCTCGCGCCTTTGTGCCGCAATGTGGCCTCGCGCCAGGATTTATCAGCATCGTGACGCATGACCTCATGACCCACTTCGAAACGGTGGATCAGGTCAAGATGCGAGTCGGGGCCTTGCCGGTGCATCCGAGTAACGCGCTCAAGTACTCGTTGACCTGGTCGACCGATGGCCTCATCAATGAATATGGCAATATGTGTTATGGGATTGAGGAGGGTAAAAAGGTTCCGCTCCAACCGCTCGAGGGATACGAGACCATCGAAGTCGACGGCTTGCTGTACGAAGCCTTCAACACATCCGGGGGGTTGGGCACCTTGGCGGATACCTATGCTGGCAAGGTCATGACGATGAACTACAAGACGCTGCGCTATCCTGGCCATTGCGAAAAGATCCATTTGCTGATGAAGGACCTCAAGCTGAACGAGGATCGCGCGACCCTTAAGCGCGTGCTCGAACATGCCATTCCCCAGACGTTGCAGGATGTCGTCCTCATTTATGCCTCGGTTACCGGTAAGCGAGAAGGGGGCCTGTTCGAAGAGAACTATGTGAAGAAGATCTACCCACAATGCATCAAGGGCACACTCTGGTCGGCCATTCAGGTCACGACTGCGTCGAGCCTCTGCGCCGTGGTCGATCTCGTGCTTGCGGCCCCTGAACGGTACAAGGGGTTCGTCACTCAAGAATCATTCCCGTTGCAAGACGTGCTCGCGAACCGGTTCGGAGCCTGCTACCGATGACCTCCGCATCGGACATTCTCAACAGACTGGGCTTGACCGCCGTCAATGCCGGGGGCAGCACGGGGCCACACTGGTGGGCGTCGGGTGACAAGACGACGCTGTTGGACTCCGTCAACCCGGCCACGGGCGACACCATCGCACAGGTTCATGCCTGTTCAGCCGACGAGTACGAACGGATCGTGCGGGAATCCGTCGAGAGTTTTCAGCAATGGAGGCTCGTGCCGGCTCCGAAGCGAGGAGAACTGGTTCGTTTGATCGGAGAGGCCCTGCGGGAACAGAAAGATTTGCTTGGTTCTTTGGTGTCACTCGAAGTCGGTAAGATCAAAGCGGAGGGCGACGGCGAGGTGCAGGAAATGATCGATATGGCCGATCTTGCCGTGGGTCAGTCGCGCATGCTGTATGGCGCGACGATGCAATCCGAACGGTCACAGCATCGCATGTCGGAACAGTGGCATCCGCTGGGGCCGGTCGGCGTCATCACAGCCTTCAACTTCCCCGTGGCAGTTTGGGCCTGGAATGCCTTCCTCGCCGCGATTGCCGGCGATACGGTTGTGTGGAAGCCTTCGCCCAAAGCGCCGCTCTGTGCGATTGCCATCCAGCATCTATGCAACCGCGTGATGGAGCAACAGGGCTCCCGAGGGATCTTTTCGCTGATGGTAACGGGTGAGAAGACGATTGCGGAGACCATGGTCCGCGACCATCGGTTCCCGTTGATCTCGTTCACAGGGTCCGTGCCGGTCGGACGAGCCGTCGCCTCGACGGTTGCGCAACGCCTCGGGCGTACGCTCTTGGAACTCAGCGGGAACAACGCGATCATCGTGGATGAGACGGCGGATCTCTCTTTGGCGATTCGAGCGATCGTCTTCGGGGCGGTCGGCACCGCTGGTCAACGTTGCACGACGACCAGACGGGTATTCGTCCATGAGTCTCGTTATGACGAAGTGATGGCCAACCTCCTTTCAGCCTACAAACAAGTTCGAATCGGTAATCCATTGGAAAGGGGTGTGCTGATGGGGCCATTGATCGATCGAGCGGCGGTCGAGGCCTATCGGGGAGCGATCGAAGAGGTGAAGCAGGCGGGAGGCAAGATTCTGTACGGCGGCCAAATCCTTGATCGGGCCGGGTACTTCGTCGAACCGACAATTGCGACGGCGGAGAACCACTGGCCTGTCATACAGCGCGAGACCTTTGCGCCGATCCTCTACGTCAT
>JBKJWE010000310.1:0-4676 GCA_046717045.1 Nitrospiraceae bacterium
CCTTGTGTTACCCATCGTCCTGTTGAGGCCTTGCGGATTGCGCTGGGGTTCTGCGCTGGAGCGCACGACACCACGGTCGTGCTCCTTGGTCGTGCACCTCTCATGTTGACTGAAAGTACAGACGACATCATCGATGTGGATATCCTTGAAAAATACCTCCCAACTTTGAAACAGTTGGAGATGCCGTTCGTTCTTGAGAAAGGAACGGTACAGGACGCTCCTTCTCCTGGTTTTATGGTCACTGAGCAAAGTCCGGACATGATTCTTCAGCTTTTGCAGTCTGTTGATCGGAGCGTGGTTTTTTAGGTTTTTTTATGAACTCACCACTCTATATTCTACGGCGTGAGTTACAGGAGATCCCATTAGCTCTCCTCTCGCCGTCCGATTCAGTGAATGATGTGGTTTTCCTTGAGCGAGCCTTGTCGGATTCTCATCATACTGTTGAGTTTGGCCATCTGACAGGATTTCGTCATGTCCTTACATATGATGAACTGATTGAACGAATATTCGCTTCGGATCGCACGATTGTTATCTGACAGAGTTGTATGTCTTCTCCGAAGATAATTGCGTCATGAAGGAAAATAGTCGTCGTAGTAGGAGTCGTAGTAAGGCATGTGGAGACTGTGAGTGAAATAGAATATCGTGATTGTATTCATGTATCCGAGATGAGTCCTTGTGGGGAAACTTGGGGATTGACTCTTGGTCGTGAGTGCATGCAGAGTCGATAAGTTGTGGTTAGCAGGACAGAACCACTCATCCCCTTCTCATGGCGACATGAAAAACTGCCGGTATCCCTCACTAAATCAAACGAGAATAGTAAGGTTATCCACAGGTGTGAATAAGTCTGTGTATGGGGATTAATACAGGGTTTATTATGACTACAACTGTCTGGCAAACGGCCTTGTCCTATATTCAGAGTAAAGTGCCAAAACAGGTCTATGATACGTGGTTTATGCCGGTCAGCCTTGAACGGATTGATGATTTGAGCGCTCAGCTCGGCGTTCCAAACAAGTTCTTCGGCGACTGGCTGAACCAACACTATGGCCCCCTCATCTCAGAGGCCATTTCGACGGCCAGAGGGGGGGGAGATACCTCTGTCACGTTTGTCGTTTTCCAGCGGCCGGCCATGCGACCGCAAGATGTTGGCGCAGTGACTTCTCCTGCAAGGCCGGCCGTGGGTATGCGGCCGAAACGTGGCATTCAACTCAATCCGAAATACACCTTCAGAAATTTCGTCGTCGGCGCGGGTAACCAGTTTGCCCACGCAGCGTGTATGGCCGTCGCGGAGCAACCAGCGAAGGCCTACAATCCGCTCTTCATCTACGGCGGGGTTGGCTTGGGCAAGACCCACCTCTTGAACGCGATTGCGAATCATGTAGCGGAACGGACGGATTTGCGGATCGCCTATCTCACGACGGAGCAGTTCACGAACGAGGTCATCAACTCGATCCGTTACGACAAGATGATGGACCTGCGGAAGCGGTATCGCCATATGGACATGTTGATGATCGACGACATTCAATTTCTGGCCGGCAAAGAACGGACACAGGAAGAATTCTTCCACACCTTCAATGCCCTCTACGAAGCGCATAAGCAGATCGTCCTCTCGAGCGATCGCTTTCCGAAAGAGATGCCCGACATCGAAGAGCGGCTGCGGTCCCGTTTTGAATGGGGCTTGATCGCCGATTTGCAGCCGCCGGACGTCGAAACGCGGATCGCCATCTTGCGCAAGAAGTCCGAGGACGAAGGGGTGACGCTGCCCGAAGACGTAATCCATTTTCTCGCGACCACCATGAAGAACAACATCCGGGAACTGGAAGGGTCGTTGGTCCGTCTGGTGGCCTATGCGTCTCTCACGGGGCAAACGATCACGCTGGATATGGCGAAGAACGTCCTGCGGGATCTGATCGGCGACAAGAAGAAGATCGTGTCGATGGACGATATTCAAGAAACGGTCGGCGCGCGCTTCCACGTGAAGATCGCCGATCTGAAATCGCGTCGCCGGAGCAAGACGCTCGTGCACCCACGGCAGATCGCCATGTATCTGTGCCGCGAGTTGACCGACTCCTCCTATCCGGAGATTGGCCGCCAGTTCGGCGGCAAGGACCATACGACCATCATCCATGCGTGCCGGCAGGTCTTGAAAGCGAAAGAAATCGACAGCGCCTTGAACGCCACATTGGACAGTTTGAAGGAACAGATCCTCCGCGCCTAATCGGCTGATTCGAAGGGGAAGCGATCATGAAAGTTCGCATGGGACGAGACGAGCTCTTGACGGGGCTCCAGCGCGTTCAGGGCGTGGTCGAAAAGCGCAATACGATGCCCATCCTATCCAACATCTTGATCGAAGCCAAACAGGAAGGGGCGGAAATCGTCGCGACCGATCTCGAGATCGGAATGCGTGGACTCTACAAAGCTCAGGTGCAGAAGGCTGGAGGGATCACGCTCTCCGCCAGGAAACTGTACGAGATCATTAAGGAACTGCAGGTCGGCGAAATCGAGATTACCTCCGGCGACAACAACTGGACGACGATCCAAGCGGGAAAAAGCCAATTCAAGATCGTGGGACTGCCGAGCACCGACTATCCGGCGCTGCCCGTCATCGAACGAGAGGGCTTGATCCCCCTCGCCGGCGCGGGCCTGTTGGAGCTGATTCGCAAGACGCTATTTGCCGCCGGAGACAACGACGCGCGCTACATCCTCAACGGTTTGTTGGTCACCTTGATGACGACGGAGAAGAAGACCACGTTGCGCCTGGTGGGCACCGATGGCCACCGACTGGCCGTGGCGGAACAGGACGTCGGAAAAACCGGCGCCAAGGGCGCGCCGCAAGAAATCAAGGCCATCATTCCCAAGAAAGCCGCGCATGAAATGCGCCGGCTCCTGGAAGAGGGCGGCGACGGCGAGCCGCTGATCGGCTTTACGAAGAACTTGATGATCTTCCGGAAGAGCGGCCTCCTGTTGACCTCAAGGCTGATGGAGGGCAATTACCCCAACTATCAGCAGGTCATTCCGAAGGAAAGCAACCGAAAGGCTTTGGTCAATCGCACGGAATTCGAGAGCGCGCTGAGGCGCGTATCCGTGTTGTCGCGCGACAAGGCCAACGCGGTGAAGGTGACGTTCGCGCAGGGCAAGATGACGCTCTTCTCGAGCAATCCGGACTTCGGAGAAGCCACAGAAGAATTGTCCGCTCGCTATGAGGGGGAAGGGCTGAATACGGGGTTCAATGCCCGCTATCTCCTGGATGTCTTTGCGGTCATGGACGGCGAAACGATTTCGCTCCAGATGGACAATCCGCTGAGCCCCTGTCTGATTCAGGAATCCGACAGCCCGGGATTCAAGTGTGTCGTGATGCCGATCAAGATTTAAGAGACGAGCCTGAATGGCCAACGAGACCGAAACAGCCCCTAAATCAGACAGCTACAGTGCGGATCAAATCAAGGTCCTCGAGGGCCTCGATGCCGTTCGCAAGCGCCCGGCGATGTATATCGGCAGCACCGGCGTGGACGGCCTGCACCATCTCGTCTACGAAGTCGTCGACAACAGCGTCGACGAGCATATGGCGGGATTCGGCGAAACGATCGAGGTGGCGATCCACATCGACGGCAGCGTGACGGTCGTGGACAACGGGCGCGGGATTCCGACGGGGATGCACACCACCCAAAAGAAGTCCGCCGCCGAAGTGGCGCTGACCATCCTGCATGCCGGCGGCAAATTCGAGCAAGGCGCCTATACCGTCTCGGGTGGATTGCACGGCGTGGGTATTTCGGTCGTCAACGCGCTATCGGAGTGGCTCGAGTTGGAAATTTGGCAGGACGGGCAGGTCTTCGAGCAGCGGTATGAGCGCGGCAAGGCCAACGCGCCCCTCAACGTCACCGGGAAAACCAAGCGGCGCGGCACGCAGGTCACATTCAAGGCGGACGCACAAGTCTTCGAAACGCTCGAGTACAGCTTCGACGTACTCGCGCAACGGCTGCGCGAGCTCGCCTTCTTGAACAAGGGCCTTGAGATCACGCTGAAAGATGAGCGGAAAGAACCGGTCAAAGAGCAGATCTTCAAATACAAGGGCGGCATCGTTTCTTTTGTCGAGCACTTGAACGAAGCGAAGACGCCGCTGCACAAGCCCATCTACGTGCAAGTCGAAAAATCGGACATGACCTTGGAGGTGGCGCTCCAATACAACGACGGCTACGCCGAGAATCTTTTTTCCTTTGCCAATAACATCAATACCAAAGAGGGTGGGACCCACCTCGTGGGATTCAAGGCCGCGCTCACCCGGACGATCAACAACTACGCCAACGCGAACGATCTGTTGAAAAAAGAGACCGAATCGCTCACGGGCGATGATGTGCGTGAGGGACTTACGGCCGTCGTGAGCGTGAAGGTCCGCAATCCGCAATTCGAAGGTCAGACGAAGGCCAAGTTGGGCAACAGCGAGGTGAAGGGTATTGTCGAAGCCGCTGTCAACGAGGCGCTCGGCACCTATTTTGAAGAGAATCCCCCGATTGCCAGGAAGGTCATTGGGAAGGCCATCGATGCGGCCCGCGCCCGTGAAGCCGCCCGTAAAGCAAAAGAATTAATCCGGCGCAAGAGCGCATTGGATGGGGGCTCGCTCCCGGGTAAACTCGCCGACTGTGCCGAGAAGGACCCGGCGCTCAGTGAACTCTACATTGTCG
>JBKJWE010000311.1:0-7904 GCA_046717045.1 Nitrospiraceae bacterium
CGTAGGCGAGCAGGGCCGCAGTCCGATCGATCCCGACGACACGATACCCTCGTCTCTTAAGATCCGCCGCATCGCGCCCGCTGCCACATCCAAGATCGAGAAGCACGGAGGACTTCGGCAAATGAGCGAGCCAGGCGATCAAGAGCGGCGGACGCTTGTGCCGCCGCCGCTCCCAACGGGGGAGACATTCCGTCACCGACCGTTCGTAGACGGCCTCGGTCAGCAGCACCAGTCGCGTTGTGTTATCGTGGAGACTTCGACGGGGAGACATTTACACCGTGAGCCGCCGCACCATTTTCCGCGCAGCCATCGTGGTCATCGTCATGGGATTTGCGATGAGCGGGGGCACTGTACGGGCGGCGGATCCGCCCTGCGACAAGTATCCGCCGGTCAAGCAGCCACGCTGCGCCGAGATTTGGAACGAACTCAACAAGGAAGACGGCCCGCTCATTGCCCAATTCGGGCTCGACCAGCAGAAACGGCGCGATGAAGGGAAGATCAACGGCCAGCAGCATCTCGCCGAAAATATGACTTTTATCAAACAATCGACGGAGAAACGACTCCAGCGGTTGACCGATCGAATGGCCAAAGAGTAGTTGCTCATAAGTCTTCAGCCTTGGATTTATCGAAGTTTCGCCCTGCCGAGTTCAACAGATCCCGCCCGACGAGAATCGGCGCCTTGAAATGCACGGCAAGCGCGATGGAATCCGACGATCGGCTGTCGAACACTTTGACCTCGTCCTTGAACGCCACGGTCAGCGCTCCATAGTACGTCCCGCCTTTCAACGAAATGACCGTCCGAGTCACCTTGCCGCCGAACGTGTTGAGAATGATGTGCATCAAATCGTGCGACATCGGCCGGGAGGTGCGCTCGACGTTCAGCGCATTTTGAATCGAGAGTGCGACGGTCAGGTCGATGAAAATCGGAATCGCTTTCCCCTCCGCCTGTAACAGGACGACCGGCCCGTGATCGGAAATGCGCACCTTCACCTCCGTAATGGGAACGAGATCATCAGCCCGAGTCTCGCCCTCAGCCCCGACGGACCCAGTGAACCCCGTAATGGCAAGAAACACCAGACCTGCCCAGAACAAATTGCCGAGCTTCCTCATGGTGTCCTCCTACAAGCAGCCTACGCTCGCACAAACTGGTTCGCGCGCATCTCCAATCCAATCTCGGTTTCCGGTCCATGGCCGGTCACGACCACGGTGGATTCGCCCAACGTGTAGAGTCGTTCCCGGATGGACCGCTCGATGGCATCGAAATCACCGCCCCACAAATCCGTCCGCCCGATGCCGCCGCGAAACAGCGTGTCGCCGGCCAATACCAGCTGTCCATCTGGGATATAAAAACACATCGAACCGGGCGTGTGGCCAGGCGTATGGAGCGCAACGGCCGGGAAGCTGCCCACCGCAATCTGTTCGTCGTGTTTCAACCAATAGTCCGGCAGCGGCACCGACCGGGGCTCCACGCCGAACATCCGACATTGCACATCCACCATTTCCCAGAGAGCGCGATCGTCCGGGTGCAGACAGAGTCTGGCGCCGGTGGCCTTCTGCATCTCGCCGGAAGCCAGAAAGTGATCGAAATGCGCATGGGTGTGGAGAATCATCGTGACCGTCAACCCCATCTGCTGCACCTCACGAAGAATGCGCTCGTGCGCGCCACCGGGATCGACCACGATTGCCTGCTTCGTGATGGGATCCCCGATGATTGAGCAATTGCACCCCAACGGCGGAACAGAAAATGTCTTGCGCATCACGGTCGACATCGGTCTCGCTCTCCCCCACGCGCTCCTGGTTGAGCATAGCTCGCACCGCAGCGGAGGGTCAAACCGCCAGATCGTACGTACAACAAGAATCCTCATGGACAATGGCCCCCGAAGCATGGATAATCGGCAAACTTCAAAGGAACGCCATGGTGAAAACAGTTCGTCGTCGGCAATTGCTCATCGAGATCGTGACCTCCGTCGCCTTGTGCACGCTCGCCGGCTGCAAACCGGACGAGTCGCCGTTCAGGGCCGAAAATGATTCCTTGCGAAAACAATTGGTCAAGCAAGAATCGGTTGTCACCTCACTGCAGGATGGCAACAAGGTCATGCAACAACAGATCGATCTCTTAAATCAGGAACTCCGCGACGCGAAGAAACAGACGGAGACTTCGAAGGCGGAGACCAAGGCCGCGGCGGCGCAATTGGAAGCCCAGGCCATTCAGGCCAAGAAGCTCACCGCAGAGGTGCAAAAAACCGCGGCGGCCCAAGTTTCCCAAAGCGTGCAGGTGGAGACGAAAGGGGCGCAGGCGGATGAACTCCCGCGCCCGCTCAGCGCGGTGAGTAAAGTAGTCGAAGAAGCGCTCAGCCGCAACGGCTATCAGGTGAAGGTCAGCGTTAAGACGGATCAGAAAGCCGTCTACGTCACAGAACGGAAAGTCTCCAATCCTGCCTCCCTCGAAGTCGCCGGCTTCCGTAATCAATACATCGTGTCGCTCCAGGCGCTCCCCGCCAACCTCACCCGTCTCATCGTAAAGGCGGAGTTCGAAAAACTCGCACAAGGGGGGCGCATCCTCAGTGTCAGCGCGGAGGAAACCGCTGAGATCGAACGGCGGCTGATCGCCGAAATCGGCAAGGCCCTTGCCGCTCCCAACAAGACGTGATGTCCCGTCGTATCGTACGACCGGTCCTCATCGCGTGCTTCGCCACTGGACTGTTCGCCCCCTTCTCCAGATCAGCAGGCCCTCCCTCGCCTGAATTATCGCGCCACTTGCATGGCATCGCCGCCCTCGCACAAGCATCGCCGAGCGTGACGATCACAGCCGGGCCATTCATGCTTGGCAGCAAACGGGTCGATGACGATCCCTACGGCCTCTGGACACAATTCGACGATACGGAATTGCCGCAGCATCAGGTCTGGTTGGATGACTACGATATCGATCGCGACGAAGTGAGTCTTGGCGAGTATCTGGCCTTTCTGCACCAACGGAAACTACAGCCCTCCGACGAACTGCAAAAACTCATCTGGCATGTCATTACAGTCCACGCCGTATCGGACCGGACGCTGACGCGCTGGCCGGCGCTTTATGTGACATGGCAGGAGGCGAAAGATGTCTGTCTGGCGCAAGGGAAACGGCTGCCGACCGAAGCGGAATGGGAAAAAGCGGCTCGAGGTCCAGCAGGCAACCTCTTTCCCTGGGGCCAGACCGCGCCGGACAACACCCGCGCGATGTTCGGCCAGCACCACGTCCACGAGATTCCCATCCTGGCGGCTGTGGACAGCCACGACGAAGGCAAGAGTCCCTACGGCCTCCATCACATGGCGGGCAACGTCGCCGAATGGGTACAGGATTGGTTTGGGTTCGACTACTACGCCTACATGCCGGAACGAAATCCACCGGGACCTCCCAGCGGTCGCTACAAGGCGGTGCGCGGCGGTTCCTGGAAGAGCAAACTCATCATGCTCCGTGCCGCCACCCGGAGCGGCTCTGGTCCGGACCAACGCTCTGCAACCATCGGATTCCGCTGCGCGCAATCGGGATCGCAGACCGGCACCGTGCCCGGTGCGAAATAGTCCTTTGCTTGGTGAGACGCGCGCCTCGTGATAGCCTATCCTCGATTTGCATTCTGCCGACGCACAAGAGCGGAATCTATTTCCATGCTACGTCTCGCGTTGATCGGATTTATCATCGGCCTCGCCACGCTGGTCGGCTGCGCGGGCGTCACTACCCATCGAGCCCAGCGATTCCCGTCCGATCGGTCATCCTGCTGCCAGAGTGTCGACGCCCAGTCTCGCCGAGCTGCGATCGTCCGCACCGCCGCAAAGCTCGTCGGCGCCCGCACGATCGAAGTCAACGGCCGCAGGATCGCCTATGATTGCGCCGGTGTGACCCGTGCCATCTTCCTCGAACATGGCATCGATCTCTATTCGGGCTCGAATGACGCGAAAGCTAACGGCGTCCGTTTGATCCATACGCATGTGAAGCAGCACGGTCGATTCCATCGAGGACCGGCCGTGCACCCCGGCGATCTCGTCTTCTTCGACAATACCTGGGACTACAATCGCGATGGGCAGGCGAACGATCCCCTCACCCACGTGGGCATCGTAGAACGCCAGGAGCCGGACGGCACCGTCGTGTTTATCAGCCGCGTAGCCGGGGCGGTCGAGCGGTATCGGATAAACATCGCCCTCCCTCACGTTCACAAAACCGCCGAGGGGCGCCTGCTCAACGACTACATCCGGCGGAAAGAAATCGGCGATCCAATGGACACCGGCTATCTCGCAGGAGAACTCTTTGCCGGGTTCGGAACTCGGGCAGGCCTCTAGTGCGGCGACAGCGGCCCCCACACCAGCGGCATCTTCGCCATCGGCTGGTGGACCTGCGACGGAAACTCTTAGCACTGCACCTGGCGCTGATTGCGACAGAACAGAACACCTACGAGCACATTCACGGCCGGATCGGTTCAACGGAGCTGCTCCTTGAACTGATGCTGAAGGACCCCTGGTTCACCTGGCTGCACCCCGTGTCAGACATTCTGGTCCGGATCGACCATCTGCTGAACGACGACGCGTTCGATATCACGGAAGAGAACATCGACCATCTGCTATACGAAGCCCGCCAGCTGCTGCATCCTTCGGTCGAAGGCGACGGATTCGAGCGATCCTATTACGAGGCGCTGCAGCGAGCCCCCGACGTCGTCCTCGCCCACTTTCAAGTCCAGCGCCTGCTCATGCCGCAGGCCGCGTAACGAATCACAATTTCGGCCATCCTCCTGGTATGATGAGGGCATGCCTGTGGGACTGGCAATGACACATCGCTTCACGACGGTTCTCCTCCTATGCCCCTGGCTCGCCCTCGCACCAACCCCCACGCAGGCGCAAACCAGCGTGGTGCAACAACGCGATGGGACCAGTGGCACCATCACGCACCTGGGTGACGATGTGGGTATCTACTCCGATGCCCACGGCAACGGAGGCCCTGTCACTGGGCTCGGCATTCCCTCCTCTCCCGGCACAATCCCTCACGGTGACACGAAATCCGGCACCGTCACGATATTTGGCACACCCTTTCCACCAAACAATCTGACACCCGCACCGGTGCTTCCCTTCAACCCCAACCGCCCACTCGCGCCTCAGCCATCATCCCCAGCCTCACCATCTGGATCCAACGCCGGATTTGGCACCCCCAGCGGAGGCAGTCGCTTCGGGCGATAATAGCGCATGGCTGTCTGATCCCCCTACAGAACGACCACGCGCCTGCCGATCATGAACTGCGGTCGGAACGTGGGTATGTATATTTTTGATCCCACGGCCACCATTTTTTTAAACGGGTGCTACACTTTCTCCATGGCCACATCGTCCCAACAGACCATGAGCCAGAAATCGGGACCGCTTCGACGCAGCCTCGTCGAAGTCCGCAAGGGCCTCTTGAGTCTGCACAAGGCGTTGATCGTCGCCGAACAACTCACCTACGAACGCATCAACGGCCGTATCGATAGCACCAGCCAACTGCTGCAACTGGTTCTCAACGATCCCTGGTTCACCTGGCTGCACCCGATTTCGCAACTGGTCGTCCGGCTCGATGAACTCTTGGATAACGAGGAAGAACTGTCTGTGGTGGAAGCCGAGCACTTTCTCACGGAGGTGCGAGGATTGATCAGACCATCTGAAGAAGGCGATGGGTTTGAACGGAGCTACTACGAAGCCCTGCAGCGGGAACCGGACGTCATCTTTGCCCACGTCGAAGTCAAAAAACTCCTCACCAAGATCGCCGCGTAATCGCCATCACATTCCCAAAACACGAAGGTGGCCGACTCATCAAGGCCCAACCGTCTGACAGAATTTACCACCGTCGTCCGGAGGCAAGGAGAGGGGAGATTTCTTCGGACGGGAGCGGCTTGGCAAAGAAGTAGCCCTGCCCGTACTCGCACCCCAGCGAACGAAGGATGGCCAGGTGTTCGGCGGTTTCCACACCTTCGGCGATGACCTGCCGTCCCAGTTGGTGGGCCAGGGCGATGATGGTCTTCACGATCGCGAGCGCATCGTCGTCGATGCCCAATCGCCTGACAAACGACTGATCGATTTTCAGATACTTGATCGGCAGCTGTTGAAGATGGCTCAACGATGAATATCCTGTTCCAAAATCATCCAAACACGTGTCGATCTGCTCAGCCTTGATCTGTGCGAGCACTCCGGTGACCGCTTCAGGGTTCTGCATCATCTCCGATTCCGTGATCTCGATCTTGAGACTGGCGGCATCGATTCCGGAATCGGCCAGAATGTCTTTGATGAGCGGCGCGAAGTCGGCTTGCGCGAAGTGCTGCACCGAGAAATTGACGCTCATGGTCAGCGGGCGAATGTGGAGGAATTCTCCCTGCCAGATCTTGAGCTGCCGGCACGCTTCCCGGAGACTCCACTCACCGATCCGCGTCATTAACCCCAGTTCCGTCGCAATCTCCAAGAAGCTGTTCGGCCCCGTCAGCCCATATTCCGGATGCTGCCAGCGAAGCAACGATTCGAAACCGGCGATGCGACCCTCATGCAAGGCGACGATCGGCTGGTACGCCAGGCGAAATTCCCGCCGCTCCAGCGCCTGCCGAAGATCCCCTTCGAGTTTCAATCGAGCCATAGCCTCCTGATGCATAGCCTTATCGAAGATGACAAACCCAGAGCGGCCAATCGCTTTGGCCTGGTGCATCGCCGTCGTGGCGTCACGCAGCAGATGCTCTCCAGTTTCATACCCTGCATGGCTGCATGCGATGCCCAAGCTGGCCGTCAGAAACACCTCGCGTCCCTCCACCGTAAACGACGTCGCAAACTCTTGCTGGAGGCGATCCGCCACGCGCGTTGCGTTGCCAACCGCTTTGAGGTTATCGAGCAGAAAGGTAAATTCATCTCCTTCCATCCGCGCCACCGTATCGGCAGTCCGGACTCGGCGCAGCATCCGCTGGCTGACATCGATGAGCAAGCGATCAGCAGCCAACGGTCCCAAGCTGCTATGAACGACTCGAAACCCGTCCAGATTGAGATGGAGGATCGCAAACAGATGAGCCGGTTGACGCCGACTCTGTTGGAAGACACGATCCAGCCGGTCGAGAAACAACGCCCGATTCGGAAGGCCCGTCAGGGAGTCATGGAAAGTCTCAAGAAATAGACGTTGTTCGGCTCGCCGCTTCTCTTCGATCAAACGCTTCCGCTCCAGCGCTTGCGTGACTGAATGCCCTAAACGCGCCAACCGGTCTTTCAGGAGATAGTCGGTCGCCCCCGCTTTCATGCACTCCACCGCCTTCTCCTCCCCTATGCAGCCAGACACAATGATGAACGGGAGATCGAGCCCCCGTTCTTTCATCAACTGCAGCGCGTCCTGGGCAGTAAACTGCGGCATGGAAAAATCAGAAAGGATGAAATCCGGAGGCTGATCCAACTCGCGAAGATAGGCGTCTTTGGAATCCACTCGGCGGAAAGTCGGTTCAAACCCGGCCTCGCGGAGCGTTTCGATCATCAGTTCCGCATCGGCTGGACAGTCTTCAAGCAGAAGCAGGTTGAGGCTCGTTGGCATCCCCGTGACCCTTCTCGTCGCAAACTCAGCGAACGGTGATCTCGCTCGCCTTATCTTTGAAGTATAGAGCAGGACCCGGTACGGGCCAACGAAATGTTAAGAATCCCAATGCCTTAGGAAACAACCCTTGTAGGAGAAGGCTTACAGACGACCTTCGTCAAGTTCAATGACATCGGCCCAGGTGGAGACCGGAGGAAGGGAACTCATTGGCACGCTGCGTTTCGTGGCGATCTCTTGCAAACGTCCCTGAAATCGCTGCCGCGCCGCCTCGTCTTTTGGAGCGGATGAAAGGAGGGTCTGGCTCCATTCCGCGATGTCCTGCTCAGTCAACGGGTGAGCACGCGCACAGACCCAGGAG
>JBKJWE010000312.1:0-12020 GCA_046717045.1 Nitrospiraceae bacterium
GTCTTATACGGGTGTGCGGCGCTCTGTGCTCTTTGGGCGCATGGAGGGGTGTGGGCTGATCAGGGGCCGCCGATAGGTCCCAGGACCCTCGTGGTGGCGCTCGATGGAAGCGGTCACTTTACTTCGATCCAGGAAGCGGTCGATGCGGCAAAGAAAGGTGACACGGTGTTCTTGAAGCCAGGCCAGTATCCTCAGGATGTGACGATTCACAGCAAGGACAAGGTCAAATTAGTGGGGGCTGGGCGCGATCAGGTGACGATCTTGGGTCGTGAAGAGGTCGTCGGTGCTCTGCATGTTGGAAAGTGGCCCTACGGGGCGACGGATATCGAGATCAGCGAGATAACGATCAACGACCATGGCGGGCATGCAGTCGGTCTGTTCAACGGGACGGGAATTCTGCTCAAACGATTGACGATTAATGGCATGTTGTTCAGCCAGCAGGTGCAAAATGTCCGTATCGAGGACTGTACCATCGGCGGCAGCGAAACGACCGGTGTGCAGTTTGCGGATTCCCAAGCCCTGTTGATCGGCAATTTTATCCACGACAACGATCATGGCGTGAATGTGGCAGGGAAATCAGAAGTTCGGCTGGAGCGCAACGTGATTACCCGCAGCCTGTTCGAAGCCGTGGTGGTGAACGACCGTGCGAAGGCGGTCTTGGTGAGCAATACGCTCGTCAAAAACGGCGGCGGGGCGGCGTTCCTCGGGCAGTCGCAGAGCAATGCCACCGGCAACGTGGTCAGCCTGAACAAGGTAGGCTTTTTGATCGCGCCGTCGAGTCAGACCCGCACGTCGTTCAATGCATTTTTCAATACCGACGGCGACTATGTGCGGGTCGGGAATCCAAATCAACCGGCTCCGGAGCTGAAAGCAAAGTCCGATATCATCGGCGATCCGTTCTTTGTTGACCCAGGACATGACGATTTTCGCCTGCGGCTCGATACACCGCTCGTGAAGGTCGGTGAATTTCCTTACCTTGGTGCGATCCCTCCCGCATCGAATCCTTCCAGTCAATTCTCTGAAAAGTAGATTCCAATCAATAGGATAGAGCGGTATCCTCAGCGCATGCGCTTCCATGTGCTAAGCTATGAGTACACCCGAAGGACTTGTACTGAATGTCTGGCGTGGGAATTGCTGATTCAGGCGCAGACATATAGGGAGGCCAACCGTGGCGAGCTACAAACAGGAATTGGAAAAACGCGGAACCGACGGGGTCCCGTCGCTCGAAGACGTGGAACCAGGCAAATTGGTCGGTGCGGTACTCCCCATGTCTGAAAAGGCCCAGCTTCAGATGCGCAATAGTATCGAAGTGATCGACTACCTCCTCAATCAAGAGCGCGTGGTCTGGAGCTGATTCCCCCGCGTTCGCTCCTTGTCTTTCCCCCTCAATCTTCTCCATACTCTTGACAGTGCCTCGCCGCCTTCGTAGTCTCTAGCCGTTCGGTTGTTGTCTTTCGCCATAAGGAGATACCATGATGATTGAGTTCATTCTCGTTGCTCGTAGGCAGGCCGCCATCAGCCATCTATGCGTGGGTATGATGCTCGTGGTTATCCCTGCGTTGGTGTATGCTGCGGACGACTTGCCGAAGGAGTCGGTGTTGCCGTTGGCCCATGCGGGAAAGGCGGTTCAAGCGGCCTTGGAGGCCTGCAAGAAGGACGGTTATCGGGTCAGCGTCTCGATCGTCGATCGAGCCGGGGTCCTTCGCGCGATGGTACGGGCGGACGGCGCAGGGCCGCATACAGTGGATAGCAGTCGGAAGAAGGCGTATACCGCCGCGAGTCTCCGTCGTCCCACCACCGAACTGGCCGAACTCATCAATAAGGTGCCGACACTGCAAGCCTTGCAGGAGATGAACGACCACATCTTGATGGTGGGAGGCGGGCTTCCGATCGAGATCGCAGGCGACGTGGTTGGTGGGATCGGCGTGGGTGGCGCGCCTGGGGCTCATCTTGACGATGCCTGTGCCCAGGCAGGGCTTGACGTGATCGGCGCAGCCCCGAAAGTGCCCGCGGCCAAGTGAGCCGGTCGTTTCTGTCCCTTGCGATCGTTGTTCTCACCTATGGGTTTGCTGCTTGTAAGAGTGACGCGCCGGAGCCGGCTTCTGTCGACCTTCCCTCAGCGCGATTGCGCCTGACTATCACTCGGGTTGCCACTCACCCCTTTCTCGCCAGATACAATCTTCGGTTGACCCTCGATGGGCCGGGAGGTTGTTCATCAACAGCCGACCTGTTCCCCGACACGGGCTATGTCAGTCGGCGAAATCTCTACCAAACGCGCCACGGCGTAATTTACGTCATCGGCCAGTTCGATGCGCGCGTCGTGGATGGCGTACGCTGCACGGTGTCCCTCACTGAGTTTCGCCATCTTGAACGAGACGCCATGTTTCTCGGCAGTTTCGATACCGACGCCGATGGCCGCTGGACCTATATTCCAGCAGACCAGCGACTGGAGCATCCACTCCAGACATTGTAGGAAGCGCGTACTCAATGAGCAGCTGTGCGAGGGGCGGGCGGTTGCCGCACTGCGCCAGTGCATGAAATCGAGCGGCTAGATGCCCCCATGGTATCATGCGCCAAAGGTACCTTCCTCGATATGAAGCAACCGATCGTGGGCTACCATCAAGATGAACATGGCGATTGGGTCGCAGATTTGGCTTGCGGCCACGGGCAGCATGTTCGCCATCAACCGCCGATGACCAATCGACCCTGGGTCCTCACGCCGGACGGTCGCACCGCGCATCTCGGACAGACCCTCAGGTGCAAACGATGTGAAGAAGGAGAACAGGTTACTCCACCACGATAGGGTGCCCACTCGGCATGACGGTCGTGGCAAGGCCGGCTCCGCTCCAGGGGTGTAGTATGGGGCCGGCATAGTGGTAACCACCCTGGACAGGATCGGATGCCAGAAGCAGTGGAGTATCTAGGTCCAATACGTCAAACCCACCGAGTCCGAGTACCAGACTGAATGAACAGCCCATCGCAATGCGCGTTTCGACCATCCCGCCGATCATCAACTTGAGCCCCGCCTGTTTCGTGAAGGCGGCAATCTCTGTCGCTTCGGCGACACCCGTTTTCATGATCTTGATGTTGATGTAATCGGCGGCCTGGCGCCGGACGACTTTCTGTGCGTCGGAGAGCGACCGTACCGATTCATCTGCGGCCACAGGAATGCCCGTGTCTCGCCGGATCGCCGTCAGGCTGTCGAGATCGTCACGCATGACCGGCTGTTCAAGCAATACCATCGTCCCTCCGAATCGGTGAACACCTCTGGCAAAGGCAAGGCATCCCTCGCGGGAGAATCCCTGGTTTCCGTCGCCGATAAAGGCGATGCCTGGCAAGGCTCGGTGAACGGCTTCGAGTCGCCGGATATCGTTATCGACGTCCTTTCCGACTTTCATCTTGAACAAGCGAAAACCTTTCGCGTACCAGCCGCGAGCTAACCGTAGAGTAGCATCGAGATCGCAAATGGGAATGGTGATGTCGGTTTCCCGTGGTCGAACATCGGCCTCGCCCCACAATTTCCACATTGGGATTGCGGAGGCGCGGCAGTAGGCGTCAATGATGGCGGTCTCCAACGCGCACCGCCCGGCTGGATGGTTGGGCGCCTGCCTCGCGAGCCTGCGCCCCAGGGCATCGTAGTCGGTCGCTGACTGCTGGAGCAGGGTTTCAGCGAGCTGGCGAAGTGCGGCGACACAGCTTGCGCGATCTTCTCCACCGACTTCTGGAAAGGGGGCGGCCTCGCCATAGCCCTGTTCGCCTCCTGCCACGGTGAGGCGAACGAACACGTTTTCTGCCGTCAGGCGCGCGCCCGTGGCGACGACGAACGGATCCGTGAGTGGGACATCGACGGGCCAGAACTCGACCCGGCGTATGGTCAGTCGATCGGACGACATGCGTTATTGGGTGAGGAAATAGTCCAGCAAGGCAAGGAGGCTGAAGCCGCCGGATGGAAGCAGCAACGCCTGGAATATCGGTTGCTGAGTCCAGTGGGCGAACGCTCCCTGCTGAACGCCCTCGATTTCTCGTAGCAGCAGCTCGACTTGCGCGATATGGTGCGTCCATCGTTCTCCCTGTCCCGGCTCTTGCGCGTTCGCGCGCGCGATGTAGATCTGATCGCGCAGTCGCTTTACGGCGCTCCCACGCGCCTTTTCCGCGGCCCCACTCAACAAGATCGCACAGGTGATGATGTAGGTGGCGCTGATGGCGTACAACAAGATCAGTCCCACCGGGTAGGCCCAATCGTCGAAAATACGATGCCGGGCGGCGATGGTCAGAAACAACGCGATCAAGGGATAGTGAATTAAGCTTTCAACCACTTTGGTCCGTTCCGCGATAAATCGGATATCGAGCCATTCGCCGACAAGGTCGGGAGAGAGTTTGCGTTGGTCGCAGAGCGGTTTGAGCACGTGGGCCGGCCAGTGGGTGCGTTCACCGGCAAATTGATGAATAAAGCCGGTGCAGATGCGAATGGCATCGACGACGAACAGGATCAACAAACCGAGCAGGATGCTGGAGGTGCTCCACATGAACATATTGATCCACCAGGCCCAGGAGCCGCGGGACGGTGTGGGGGGGATGCCGAAGATAATCAGCAGGACGACGCCGAGGGCGCCCAGCACCACCGTTTGAGGAACGATGCGTCGCCAATGCGAGCTCGTAAACTGCTGGTGCTCGTTCCACAACCGCTGCAGATCTTGCGCAGTTCCTCGAAAGGCCACTGTCCAAGATCGCGGAAAAAACCAGCTGATCCATGCGGTCGATGAGGAGGCGGAGGGCTGAGGCAGCGTGACGGGCGCCAATGCATATTGTGCAGCCAGTTGCGAGGCGTTCGCCCGGAGCATGTGGTGAGCGAGCTGTAGAAATCCGATGCAGAGCCCGATGGCCAGCAGGCGAATGAGCTGTGTCGGCCAGATACTGACGCCTTCGGCCCAATAGAACGGCTCGGCGTAGGGTTGCGCTCCGATCCAGTGAAACGTGATGAGGGCGATACCCGCCGTCAATGCGAGGGCGATTCCGATGCGTATGATGAAACTCGCGGTCTCGAAGGAGAGGATCTCCTGGGGGATCGACCGCAAGACTGGCACGGCCAGGCAGAAGGCGAAAAAGAGCGCAGCCGAAATCAAGGCGAACCGCACGAACGGCAGCTGACGTCCCGTGGCATGGGGATGATCGCCGGTGCCGGGCCGATTGATCGCCGCTTCGGTCTGGTCCTGCTTCACGACCAACGGCACCGCTTGAGTCCGGCCGATTTCAAACACATGCGGCGCCATCGTGGGCGCAAATTTCTGCGTACCCATGCTTGTGAAGCTGTAAGAACAGGTGGGGCAACTCCGCCGCACATGATTCACGGCTTGAAGGACAGAGAAAAATGTCGCGGTTTGATAGCTGTTACGAAACGGTGGAATCTCTTGTTGCAGGTCTTCGTGCAGCTGCAAGTCGAAATGTGAGGCGATGATGAGGTTATGCGTCCAGTCGTATTGGCTCGGATGCAGGAGGCGGGCGTCCAGGTCGGTCGTGAAAAAGATGGTGTGAGGAAATCGTTTGCGGAGCGCTTGAAGAATCAGCAGCTTGTCGTACACATCGCTGCCCAGAATGCCGATCGCGCGAAAGGGGCGGCCCTCCGCCGCCGCTTCCAATCGGTCGGCCAGCCGCCGCACGTAGTCCAGCTGCGCTTCGCCTTCCGGCCGCTCGAGTTCGGCGACAGTTCGTTGTGAATCGGTTCCACCGAAGGTGAGGCCCTTGGGCTTCTTGGCGCCTCCACTCCGATTGCTCCCTTCTCCGCCTGGGAGTTCGCCGTCCAGCCCGCGCAGATAACTATACTGGTGAATCCATGGGATCGCCGCCTGCTGTTCGTGTGGGTTGGCCATCCGCTGAAGACCTTGCAGGTGCCCGTTGCAGGCGCGATCGCCGGCGACGAATCGGGGATCTAGACAGGCGGCGACGATGAATTCGAACGGCAGGTTCCGCCCGTAGAAGCTGTCCCACTCAGCCAGCAATGCCACAGGCTGTCCGGATCGAACCCCGCGGAGATGCAACTCTTGCAAGAGCGTCTGTGCCAATTCAAAGTCGGAGGGAATGCGGTAGGCTAATTCAACACTGGCTTGCCGCAGGGATGTCGAGACCCATTCGTCACTCGCAGCTTCGGCAGTGGCCCGCGCCCCTTGGATGCCGAGGTAGACGACTTCTGAGGACACGGTTGCGGAAGGCGAGTACAGACGCATCGTGCCGACCGATTCGTTCGGTCCATGTTTGGGCCAGGACAGCCCCGCTCGGTCGGTCTTGGCCTCTGCCACCATCGATCGGAGCGCGGACGATCCAGATGGGCCGATCATCGAGTAGGTCAGGTTATGGGACAGGGCCTTAGCCGAGGCGCCGAGATCGAGGCTTTCGATCCTCCGTTGCAGCTCGTTGACAATCGCCATGAGATCGTGGAGCGGACGGTCGCCGAACAGTTCATCGCTGAGCCAGACGACGAGGACCGAATCGTAGAGCGACGATGACGCGCCCTGCTTATTGCAATCGCGCAGTTTGCGAGGGCGGTACCACTCGTAGGGAATCGATGAGGGTGGATCCGATCGATTCCAGAGGACATACCCAACATGGTCGCCATCTTCCGGGACATAACAGGCCACACTCAACCCCGATCCCACGGCATTCCGATCGCGAATGCGCTGTTCCGTCCCTTCGACATAAGGGCTGCCGTCGGTCATGACGAGGAGCACGGCGATCTGCGGTGGAGTCTGGGCGGGCGTGGTGAGTCTGGCTGTCACTTCGTCGGCGAGGTCGTTCCATCCCCGACTGATGGCGCCGGATTTTGCGGTTTTGATGTGTTCATCGACGGCGGCGAGTGGGTCTTGCCACAAACGGGCGCGCGCGCGCTGTGCTTTGACGGCTTCGTGTCGTTCCGATCCCGGATTGGCCGGACGCGAACTATGTAGCGGGACCTGATACCACAGATAGCCGCCGAGCGCGGCCATGAGCACGACGGCTCCGGAGAGCACGAGCGTAGGCGTGTCTTTATTAGCAGCACTCATGTCAATGGCGGTTCGCGCGACGCAAAGAATGCATGTTAGCGAGAATGACCGGTCGATGCCACTGCAAAAATGTCGTGGCGTCTTCTTGACATCCTGTTCCCGGTTGCACGACAACCAACGGAGTCTGAAGGGGAGGACGTCGGGGGTGAGACGACGAGATCGTATCCGGTTGATTGTGACAGTCGGCCTGGTCATTCTTGCGGCGTTGTATCTCGTACTGCCTTCGTTAGGTCGCGTCCTGCTGGAACGTTGGCTCTCGGGTCAGGGCTATCGGAACCTCACCATTCAACTGGGTTATCCCGGGCTGACGAGGCTGGCTGTCCCGACGCTGCGCCTGACACATGATGTTGGGAGCGAACAACTCTCGCTGACGCTGCAGGACCTCGAAATCCAGTACGACCTGTCGACGCTCCTGACAGGGAGGGTCACCCTTATTACTCTTCCCTTGGGTGCGGTACAGCTGGCGCGTGTTGCGCGGCGAGTCGAGGCCGAGGAGCGTCGAGACGACCGTGCGGATGACGAGGACGACGAGTCTTTCAACCCTTGGACCGTCGGAGACCTGACGCAGACGATGCCGCTCTTCCCGTTTGAAGCGCTGACTCTTGGGGAGGTAAAGGTGATGAGGGAGCAGGCGACGGGACCGTTGCAGACGTTTACGCTGTCAGGGACGGTCCGACAGGGAACAGGCCCTCTCCAGGCCGACCTCGCGGTTCAGGGCCAGGGGATGGCGACCTATCACCTGACCCTTTCTGGACCGTCGGCCGCCACGATTTCGCTGCGTCTTCGTGCCGACGACCCGCAGGCCGATCCCATTGTGCTCTTGCAGTCCGATACCATGCCCTCGGAATCGGAGATCACGTTGCAGGGGAGGCTGCAGGTCAATATGCGGGAATTGGCGCCCTTCGTCGCGTGGCTTATGCCCATCGGACCGGAATGGGAAGCCGTGAGAGGAACCGTCATCGCCAGTTGGGTCGGAACAGCCTCGTCGACTGTTCCTCTCGCGGCGGTCTGGCGCGACGTAGGAACCAAGGTCCAGGGCCAGCTCCAACTCCATGCCACGCTTCCTGAGCTGAAAGGATTTGGGAAAGAGGTGGCGGTTGGCTTGGTCGCGACATTGGAAGGCAATGCCATGCGCATGACCTGGTCGCTCGCGCCGGGCAGGCTGATGTTTGCCGTTGTGAATGCACGAAACAGTCTGTTTCCGGAGGCCATTCGTACCGCGCTACCCGCCGGTCGCCAGCCGTTCCGCATTGAGGTGCCAAGGAAAGTGGTTGGGACCCTGGCATGGACCGAATCACCTGCGCGGCTGTCTGTCGATGGGCCGATTGCTGTGAGCTATGGCACGGTCGCTGAATCTTTAAGAACTGAACTGACACTCACCCATCTCGCCATACAGGGGCTCGAGGTGGAAGCAGCCGACGGCTTGTTCCAGATAGAAGGGAGCGTGCCAAAGGCCATTCGCAATCGGTTGCAGGCCCGCGAGGTGACAGGCACGTTGCAGGGCACGCTGGCGTTGGATCGAGAAGGGATTCGCGCCGCCCTTCTGCCGCCCTCTCGCATACGGATACGCGACTGGCGGCAGGGCGACGTGGAGGTGCCTCACGGTGAGATCGATGTGAGAGACCCGCTGCCTGCTCGATGGGAGTTTTCAACGAGCCGATGGGTAGCCGGCCCGTCGGCGCTCACCGTGCGGCTGCCGGAAGTGCGCTGGGCTGATCAAAGGATAGGCATGGCGCGTAGCACGTTACAGATTCTTTCGGGTGAAGGCTCGGCAACGGCATGGCGTGCGCGCGGCGCGTGGAAGTCCGTAGGTGTGGTGGCTCTGCAACCACCGTGGCCGATGCCTCCCACCGACTGGACGGTGACGTTCGAGGCCGATCAGTCGCAGATGCAGGTCGAGGTTCAGGCTGAGGCTCACAGACGTCGCATCACGCTGGCCGCGCAGGTCTCGCACAGCTTTGCGACACAGCAAGGCGCGATACAGGGGACCATGGGGCCGGTTTCATTCGATCGGACCGTATTTCGATTGAGCCAGGTCAGGACTCCATGGCCCTATCCGTTCGATCTTACGGAAGGACAAGTCGCTGCGAAGGTCGATGGCACATGGGCGGCAGATCCACAGAGCCCCTCGCAAGGGCTTCAGCTCCGGTCGGGCACGATGTCGCTCTCATTGAACGGACTGTCCGGTCGATACGGGGATATTCTAGTTAAGGGTGTGACCTCCGCCGTGACGCTCCAGGCTAGGGGATGGACGGCGCTGGACATGCCGCAACCGGCTGCGATGTCGATCGCGTCCATCAATCCAGGCGTTGAGCTTACGAATATGGTCATGACGGTGCAGCCGGAGTGGCAGGGCGATGGAGCGCTCTCAGCGGTCACCGTGCGTGATATTCGATGGAATATGTTTGGAGGAGAGGTGACGAGCCAAGGGCTGAAGGCCGTTCTGGCTGTACCTCCGTATACTGTGCCGCTGACGTTGCGTTCACTTGACCTCCAAAAGGTCCTGAGTGTTGAGCAACAGAAGGGATTGCAGGGGACCGGTGTGTTGGATGGAACACTTCCCCTCACGATTAGCTCGACCGGTGTGTCCGTCAAGGACGCCACATTGACAGCGCGACCGCCGGGGGGTGTCATCCGTTACGTGGCTTCTAACGAGGCGACGAACGCGGTGACGCAATCGAATGCCGGCATGGCGTTCGTGCTGCAGGCCCTCAACAATTTTCATTACACTGTGTTACAAGTAGGGGTAGATTATGCGGAGGATGGCACGTTGCATCTTCGCACTCGATTGGAGGGGCGGAACCCGGATGCAAAGAAGAGTCCGCCGGTGCATTTCAATCTGACTGTGCAGGAGAATATTCCCGCGTTGCTGAAGAGTCTTCAATTGGTCCAAGGGATCGAAGACTCGATTCAGAAACGGTTTCAACGGCCATGAACCGGATGAGGGCGCTCATGAGATGTGGATATGGAGCGGTAGCCATCGCGGCCGTGCTGCTGTGTGGAGGATGTACGCCGCGCGTCGAAGTGGCTGCGCCGGAGAAGCCGATTACGATCAATCTGAACGTCAAGATCGATCATGAGATTCGGGTGAAAGTCGACAAGGACCTCGACCAGGTCTTGTCGACCAACAGCGGGCTGTTCTAGTTCTCACGAATGGAGGCTCCATGTGGAATAGAAGACTCCTGCTCCCACTAGGAACGGTCGCACTCTCCCTATGCGTGGCCTCGACAGTCTCTGCCATCTCGCTTGAGGATGCCAAAGCCAAAGGGTTGGTCGGAGAAAAGCCAAACGGGTATTTGGGCGTGGTCAATCCAGCCGGCGGAGAAGTCCAAACGCTCACCAACGATATCAACCAGAAGCGACGCGAGGCTTACGAAGAAATTGCGAAGCGCAACCGAACGCCGCTGGAGGCCGTCGAGGTTCTCGCGGGAGAAAAAGCTATTCAGAACACGAAGCCGGGGAATTTCGTCGAAGGGCCCGGCGGCTGGATGAAGAAATAACGCGGTCTACGCATACCGATCGTTGAGGAACGGCAGCGCCGTATTGGAATAGCCTCTGACTTCCCAGAAGCCTTTCTCATCCTTATCTGAAAACGTCATCTCCTTCACCCACTTCGCCCCTTTCCAGGCATAGCGCTTCGGGACGATCACGCGCACCGGTCCACCATGTTCTTTCGTGAGCGGTTTGCCGTTCCATTTGTACGTGAGCAGGACGTCAGCATCGTCGCAGGCTTCCAACGGCAGGTTCGTCGTATAGTCGTCATAGGACTTGAAGAGCACGAATTTGGCGAGTGAAAGTGGTTTCACGACCGAGAGAATGTGTTTAAGGCTCACGCCTTCCCATTCGTTGTCGTAACGGCTCCAACTGGTTACGCAATGAAAGTCTGAAACGTCCTTGAACTGAGGTTGCGCGAGAAAGTTCTCCCAAGTCCAGGTGGTCGGATTTGCCACGAATCCGCCGATCGTCAGCTTCCATTCGGATAGAGGGATATCGGGCTTGAATCCCAGATCGAGAACGGGAAAGGTCTCCACCAGGTGTTGGCCAGGAGGCAGGCGATCGTCGCCCTCATGAAAGACTTCCCGCTCCTCGCCGCCGCGCCGGGCCTGCGCCCACTGTTGTTTGGTCTTAATCAATCGTTCGTTCTGGTCCATGTGCCACATGCCTCCCTGAAACAGAGTAGGACACCACGAATGGATCTGACAAGTCTATTTGCATCAGAGGCTCAGATCAGATAAGGCTTCAGAAACCAAGAAGTTGCACGGCTGCACCTCCCCATCGTACCTGCTACACTTAACCAGAGACACGTACGGAACCGGTGAGTCATGAAGATCAGTCAAATCATCACTATTACTTCCACCGGGTGCATGGCGGTGCTGTTCTGCGGGATGACGATGGCTGAGGTTCCCCAAGCCTCCGCGCACCGAAAGAGCAAACCCGTTGAGACAACCACCGAGCCGGTCAAACAGCCTCGTCCTGCGCAAGAGGCAAAAAAATCCGGGCCGAAAAAGGGTGAACTGACCTCGCCGACTGCGAAACATTCAGAGCGGGTGCCCGATTCGAATCTGCAGCCGGCCAAGGTAGGTTCCTCCGAGGAGTCGCCAAAGCCTCGTAAGACGGCTCGGCACAATAAAAAGAGTAAGAAAGCCAAGCTCCAGGCGGTGGCCGACCCGCGAAAAGATTTAATGTATCACGGTATTCTGGACGGGCCTTCCCGATACGAGCCTCGGCGGGACTATCCGACAGCCGGTCCCCCCGATCCACAAACCTCTGAGCTCACCTACGAGCATTTCCAAGAACTCGACCGCAATGGCGACGGCAGCATCGATCCCGTCGAACGGGCTTTCGGTCGGCTCGATATGGACCACGATCTCTCCACGCGTCAACGGTAATCGCGCATCAGATCTTTCCAGCAGTCCCTGCAACGCCCAATCCAGCCCCTCCATCAATTCGTAGGTAAAGGGTGCGAGGTGAGGCCCTGCCTACAGG
>JBKJWE010000313.1:0-6397 GCA_046717045.1 Nitrospiraceae bacterium
GTCCGGAGCAGGTGTCTGAGGTGTTTATCGAAGGGACCGAGCCCAGCGTGTATTGTGAAGTCCATGGTGGTGGAATGTGGGAGCGACTCCGGCGCACTTTCGGATTGTCCTAGCAGGATGCTCTGCAAGCGGCGCTCTCAATACCCGTGAAGCGTAATGGTGAAGCATATCTCGCGAACATGCCGCAGCCGGCTCTGCAACGAGAGACGAATGACGGACGAGGAGGGGATGGCCGTTTTGGATCCTGGGACCCACGATGACAGTATTTCGACAATCTGTAGGTCTTCCGGAAAGGAATAGTGTAAGCTGGCCTCAACAGTCTGGGGAGAAGGGGGAACGACGCATGAAGAAGACCGGGTTTGCAGGCGACGACAACATCACGTTGCTCGCCAAAGGGGTCCATCTGAAAGGCGAAATCCGTGTCGAGGGCACCGTGCGGATTGACGGCCGCCTGGACGGAGAGATTCAAACCAAAGGGCAAGTGATCGTCGGCGAGGATGGCTTGGTGCAGGGGACCATCGTGGCCGGCACCATCATCAGCAGCGGACGGATTAAGGCCACGGTGACGGCGACCGAGCAAATTCAGTTGATGAAAACCGCGACGATGATCGGCGAAATCCATACGCCGGTCCTCACGATGGAAGCGGGTGCGAAGATTCAAGGGACGACGGATATGAGCGTGACGGCCTGGCCAGACGACCTGCCGAAGCTCCCGGGTTCGGTTCGGGATCTCGCGGCGCATCGGGCCAAGCAGGTCGTGGTTTTGGAAAAAGACTCGCACAGATAGCGGCCTCTGTGTTCGTTGACCACGTTCTTTTTTCCTCCGATCGTTGACCAGACCGCAGATTTTCACGGCCGTGTTTTTAGTCCTCTTCCTCGTGCTGTTGTCTCAGATTGCCCTCATGTTCAAGCCCTTCCTGTTTTCCGTGCTCTGGGCCGCGCTTCTTGCGCCCACGATCGTTCCTGTCTCTGAGCGGCTCTCGGAGCGCGTCACTCGAGCGGAATCGTAATCGCAATTCCCCCCATCACGTCGTTGAGCTTGAAATCCCGTTTGGGACTGAGTGGGTGCTGGTTATGGCAGGTGATGCAGGCGTTCGAGACGGCGCGGTCCGGGTAGACGGCCTGGAAGTAATGCTTCTTGCCGCTTGCCACGATGCCGGTGACGGGTCGATCGGATTGCCGCATTAACGTCTCCAACGCCTTGCGCTCGAAATCGGTGACGGGGGCATTCCGTTGGTAGATCGGCGACAGTCCGATGAGTCGATAGCGGATGCCGCTGCCGCCTTCGGCGACGGCGCGGCCGGATTGCTGAAGGAACTGGGCCGGGAGCGGAAGTTCGTTGTCTTGCTCCCAATGTTCGCCCGCGTTCACGATGTGCTTCTCCTGCATCCGATTGACGATCTGGCTGGTATAGATCGTCCGATCTGCCTGAATGACGGCATGGACGTAGGCGGCGACTTTTTCGGCGGGGATGCTCGCGGCTGACGGGGGACTCTTCGTGTCAGGTGAAGCGGCCCAAGCGATCCATCCTGTCAGGAAGCATGCGACGGCCGCGAGGCCGATTGTGCGTCGGGCGTGGTCCATGTTCCCTCCTGTGACGAACTGAATGAGGCGATGGCCGGCATTGTAATCGTGCACCGGCTGCCGCGGGGAGTCACATTCTCTAATCGGATATCTCCGCCGAATTTCTGCAGGATGCGCTTGGCCACGGTGAGGCCGAGGCCGGAGCCTTCCCCTTGACCCTTGGTCGTGAAAAAGGGGTCGAAGACCCTGGAGAGATGTTGCGCGGGAATCCCAGGGCCCGAGTCCTGAATCGTGACGGTCACGGTCTTTGAGTCGGAGAGGGTGGCCAAGCTGAGCGTGCCGTGAGGTCCCATCGCCTGGATGGCGTTCGCGAGCACGTTCACGAAGACTTGGCGCATCTGTTCTGGGATCGCCAACGTGCGGTCACGGCAGGCAGAGGTTTTCCGGATCTCGATCTGTCCGAGATCGAAGCTGGGTTGCAACGCCGCGAGGGCTTGATCGAGTTCGACTTGGACGTCGACCGGCGCGAGACGGACGCCCGTGTCGCGCGTCGTCATGCCCGTGAAGTCTCGAATGACTGTGGCCATGCGCCGGCCGTGCTGCACGATATCGCGCGCATGGGCTCGGATTCGATCGAGGCTCGCTTCATCCTGAATCGCTTCGCCCAATCCCAAGATGCCGAACAACGGGTTATTCAATTCATGCCCGATGCCTGCGGTGAGGACACCGAGACTCCCTGATTTCTCGGCTTGAATGAGTTGATCTTGCAGGCGGCTCTCGTCCGTCGTGTCGCGCAGCACCAAGCCGGTTCTCGGCCCTTCGCCGGGTCGTCCCTCGGTGCGGAACCATTGGTAGTGATAGACGCGCTGGCCGATTCGCAGTTCGGATCGGCCGTTGGATCGTGCGGCGTCGACTTTTGGTACCAGTGGGTCTCGCGGTTCCGATCTGCGCGGCTTTGCTTCAGCGGGTCGTGTTGCCGACTCGCGATCCCCCTGCTTGGAGAATTCTTCACGCAGGTAGACTTGCGTCGACGGATCGAGCGGGAGAATGTCGAACAGATTAGCAGTGTGAGCGAAGGCCGTAGTCAGCTTCAGGGAATCTTGCGCAGATCGATTGATATATTGGACCTGGGCCTGCGCATCGACCAGGAGAATCGGGGTCGGGACGGCATCCAGGATCTGGTCGGTCGATCGTTGGAGCGATTGGACCTCCTGCGTCTTGAAGGCCACCTGGTCCGTCAGGCCGGCAAAGGCCGCCTCCAGTTGGCCGTTCATGCGATTGATTTCCTCCGCCAAGTCTTGCAATTCGTCACCGGTCTGGATGTTGATCGGCTGTTGCAGTTCCCGGCGGCTGATCAGCCGTGCGGCTTCCTGCAAGCGTCGAATCGGCGTCACGATGCGGGTGGCCGCAAGGAGTCCGAGCGTGGCCATTAGGCCGATGGCA
This sequence comes from Nitrospiraceae bacterium, assembly GCA_046717045.1. Lineage (GTDB taxonomy): Bacteria > Nitrospirota > Nitrospiria > Nitrospirales > Nitrospiraceae > JBKJWE01. The sequence continues at coordinate 2,968 of JBKJWE010000313.1, forward strand.
AGGAGGCCGAACACGGTCATCCAGATCAGAAAATGCTGAATCGGCGCGAAGAGTTCTTCGGAGGATTGCCAGACGAAGGTATGCCACGATCCGCTCTCGAGGGACCCGTTGGTGGCGCGGCTGGTCTCGGGAAGTGGGGAAAACCCGACGATGGAGGTAGATCGGCCTCCATGCCCGTCGCTTGGGGTTTGGACCCATCCGGGATGCATGGGTGTCACCATCGGGATGATGGACGCATCGGAGAGGCTGACTCCGGTCGGCAGGATCGGACAGCTCATCACGATCCCTCGGCTGTCGATAAGCATGACGTGGCCTGTAGCGCCGAAACGAATCGGGTGGGTCGACGGAGAGAAAAACTCCTTTGCATCGATGACGCGATGCAGCACCCCCACCGCTTCGTACCGCAGGCTGTCCATGATCGGGAGCGAAATGGTAAAGGCGTAAGTGTCGGCTGCCGGATGGAAATGGACGTCTTCGATATAGAGTTGACCGATTCCCTTGTTGAATGCCCCTTGCCACCAGACAGTCGATCCATGGTTGAAGGAGGGGTTGGTGGTGAGGGCGGCGACGAGGTGGCCCTTCACGTCGGTAATGAACAACATCTTCGTTGCGCCCCGCACAACTTGAGGGATGAGTTGATCCGGTTCGCTCCGGGCCCCTGAATAGTATTCGCGAAGCATCTTGGCCAGCGGGCTTTCCATGATAGCTTTGACCGCCGCCGGATCTTTCGATTGCCAGAGGGCGGCCTGATTGTGCGGGGTGAGCGCTTGAGTTCCGTGTACGGGATTCTGAACGAGATCGCGGCGATGTTCGAGTTCACGAATGAGCGCCGGGTCCGACGCAATTCTCGACGTGCGGGTAATTTCCTCAGCCATCAAGAGATCCAACTTGCGCGCCGCCTCAGTGGCCAGAGCTTTGAAACATTCTCCGCTCACTTCCTGGATTTCGCGTGACCCCTGCCAGAAGGCCATGCCCAGGCCCACGAGGAGAGGGAGGACGCCCACCAAGAGCATCGAGAGGATCAATTTCATCCGGAGCCCCCAGCGCGTCTGCGGGCGCTTGTCGGGACCTGCGGCACTCATAGCGGGCGCCTTTCCGGAGCGTTCTCGGGAGCCAGGAACGTCAAGGTAAACGTGGTGCCTTTGTCGACTTCGCTGTCGACAGTAATGTTGCCGTGCATCTGGGTGATGATGTGACGGACATTATAGAGGCCCAAGCCCGTTCCTTTCCCAGGGGCTTTCGTGGTGAAGAAGGGGTCGAAGATGTGGCCGAGCTTCTCGGCTGAAATCCCGCATCCGGTATCGGCGATACGGACCTGCACCGTGTCGGCGACTCTGCGGATTTCGAGCGTCATGGTTCCTCCACCATCTTCCATGGAGTGAACGGCATTCGTGATGAGATTTACGAAGACATGCAGCAGCTCGTCCGGATTCCCGCGGATCCCCACGCCGGCCGTGTAGCGCTTCACGACCTCGATATCGTGGAGCTTCGCCGCAAACCGCGCGATTTTGAGCGCTTCGTCGAGTTTTCCATTCAAGAGCACCACCGTGTCGTCCTGCGGCGGGGATTGTCGGGAATAGCGGGTCAGACCTCGGCAAATTGCTGTGGTGCGTTTGACTGCTTCGACAATCTCGTGGGCCTGGCTCCGGATCGCCTTTATATCCCGTTCGTCCGCCAGGTTTTCCGCCAGACCCATGATCAACTGAAGGGGGTTGTTGATGTCATGGGCAATTCCTGCGGAGAACGATCCGATGCCAGCGAGTTTCTCGGCTTGCATCAGTTCGGCCTGCAGCGTTGATTCATGTTGGATGATCTGCCACAGGAGTCGGGACGCGGCTCCGCTCAGGAATTCCGTGGTGGGGGGCTTGTGTGCGCGGAGGAAAGCCTCCATCTCCGGATCGCCGGTGACGTTTAGAATCAGATCGATCTCGGGATTCTGGACGAACCGTAGCAAGTCGGTGGTGACCGCAATGTGACGCGCACGCGCGCGTCGGATCCCGAGGGCGTCGGGATCGCGGTCGGCCATCCCGACGATCTCGACCGAGGGAATTTGGTGTAACAAGTCTAAGAGCGCCGTGCCACCACGCCCGGCTCCCACGATGGCGACTCGTATCCTGGAACTCTTCTCCGTTGCCGACACCAGTGACTCCTCAGACAATGCTGAAAACGTCCGCCAGTAACGCTCTCGGTACCGTGATGCGTAAATCGTGAAGCGGACCTCGAGAACATACCGAAGTCGGCTCTCCAACGAGAGACGAACGACGCCTCACGAACGACGGACGAGGAGGACCGCCTTTTGAGCATCTTGCACGGCGTTCTCCTGTTATACCAGACGTCCAGCCCGCGAAGTTCCGGCGTGGTCACATACATTTTTCAGCAGCCTGCTGATCGATAAATATCCTGGTTGAGGGAAGACGCTGCATCATGCTCCCCTCAACCGTGCGCAGGGTCTGTCGGCAACGGTTAAAGTCGTGCCAACTCGCGCTGATCCATGGCCCGACCGACTGCCTCGCGGAGCTTCTCGCCTTCTACCGGCTTTATCAGATAGTCCACGACGCCTTGCCTTAGAAGCGAAGTGGCCATGTCGGTGTCGGGGAAACCGGTCAGGACGATCAGTGGAACTCGGGGATAATTCGCGCGGAAGTAGGCGATGGCCTCAACTCCGTTGATCTTCGGCATGCGGATGTCGCAGATCACGACGTCAAGAAGCAGGCGGTTCTCCCCCTGATTGATCGCTTCGATGGCCTTCTCGCCGTTCTCGGCTTCGATCACTTCATACCCGGCTTTCTGGAGGGACAAGCGCACCACTCTGCGAATATCCGGTTCATCTTCGACCACGAGGACGCGTCCATTCGTGGTAGTGCCACCCATAAAAAATCCCGATGTAAATTCTCCCATGATGCCCTCCTTGGCTAGCGAGTTATTGTTGTTATTGTGGTTGTCTTGTCACGATCATGAACATGTCACATTCACCATTGTCGTACAGCAACGGATGTGCCACGCACTACTCTCCTCAGGATGTGTCATTTCCCAACATGTTAGCGCATCGCTCGTATTGTGATATTTGCGTGCCGTGGTTGAGATGCACCACCAGCCGGTGATATCCACCACCCGGCGATGAAGAGTTGGTACGATTGGAAGGAGCAACGCGCATGTTCACCATATTTTTTTGAGTAAGAGAAGTGAACCCAACACGAGTACAGTTACGGTGATGGCGATGATCAGAACCATGTGGACCTCCATTTGTCGGCCTCCTCACCTCTCTGGGGATAGCAAACGATCTGCCAACCCGATGCTTCGGTGAGCGTAATGAGGGAACAGCCGGAATTCATCGCGTTATCAGGCGATTTTGCGATGAACCGCACGCGATTCGCCACAATCCGATGCTGGCAATCGGTCGATTAAAGAACCCAATGTGATTCACTGGATG